>NZ_JBLWMW010000001.1:26198-294252 GCF_048515945.1 Pseudoalteromonas 'SMAR' | reverse complement strand
TCATTCCTCTTTTGTGTATTCTAGTGAAATGACACAGATTTCTAAACACTACCAATTTTAACCCCTATCATTTTAGCTGCTATTTAAAATAACTAATATGTTAGCTATTAATTTCATAGTAATGCAGTGGTATTTAACCCTTATCAGTAATTTCTGCTTTGTTATTTATAGGTTTTTAATAAGTTATTTTAATTGAATTAGTATTTAATTATCTATTAGTGGTAAAGAAGCGTATATTATCGTTAAATACGTATGTAAATTCCATCGCAGGTTTGGCCTCTATTCACACTGTGCTGATATAAATATTAGGAAGCTTTTACTGCCACTAAAATATAGCCTTTTGGTTGGACTAAAAGAACACATCATACTAAAAGTTAGTCGTATATAAGTTATGTTAAAAAGCGTATTTTAGATTATTTCCAAAGGGCAGATGAAATAAAGAAACCGAGCTTTGAACTCGGTTTCTTTTGCAGATTAGTTTAGAGATTGATTTAGAATTTGAATTGGGTGTTTAGGTTTATTGTTACTAAACCTTTTTACTTGGCAGCGGCAAGAAAAGCCTGTTGCCAACACTTGTTTATCACCGGCTTGCTCAATCACAGGTTGCCAAGAGCTGGCGAACAAGGCTTTGGAATTTTCTTGGTTTTGCTTTTCATGGCCATAGGTACCCGCCATACCGCAACAACCAGTACTTTTGCCTTGCAACGTTAAACCAAAGTGGGCAAAAGTTTGTTGCCATACTTGTTTTGACTCCGGCATAGCCGTAGTTTCTGTGCAGTGACTCAGCAACAAATAATCATTTTTTTGTTTTGCTTGTAGTGATGGCAGCTCAACCGTGCTCAACCATTCGTGAGCAAGACTGACTTCAAAATCACCTTGATGTTGGAGAATGTCTTTGTATTCGTCGCGATAACACATGACTAAGGAAGCATCTAAACCAACAAGCGGTCTGTTATGCTGACTTATTTGATTAAGAAAATCGCTGGTGTTCGTGGCTGTTTGTTTAAATTGACGTAAAAAGCCTTTCACATGTTGAGGTTTGCCATTTGGATGAAATGGTAACACTTGCGGATAAAAGCCTAATTTTGTTACTAGTTCGACAAAGTCAGATACTAGCTCTGCTTCATAAAAGCTGGTAAACGGGTCTTGGACAATAAAAACAACTTTATTCTGCGTTTCTTTACTTAACTGCGTATATTGCTGTGGATGATAGAAAAACTTTTTGTCTATACGTTGTTGCAGCTGCTTTTTACTTAATTGTGGCGAATCAATATAGCCAATCCAGTTTTCAATTATATATTTAGCTGGTGGTAAATTTTGTATAAAATTAACCAAGCTCGGTACCTTAGCCATGGTTGGTAAGAACTTCTCTAAGTTACCAACTAAGTAATCTTTTAAAGGTCGGTTGTAGCGGCTGTAGTAGAAGTTTAAAAACTTTGCTCTGAAAGTGGGCACATCCACTTTTATCGGACAAGCAGTGGTACATGCCTTACAAGCTAAACACTCATCCATGGACATTTTTACTTCATGGGAAAAATCATAATCTTCTGGGTTTCTTGAATTACGCAGTCGTTGCCACCAACTGCTTGTTGTGTTGCCGTCAATAAGCTGATTTTCTGTTGCTACTAAATCAATGCCCTTTTCAGTTTGTAGTCTTAGCCATTCTTTAAATAGTCCTGCCCTACCTTTAGGTGAAAAACGACGGTCTTTGGTGACTTTATAAGATGGGCACATTGGTGAGTTATCATCATAATTAAAGCACAGACCGTTGCCGTTACAATTGATCGGCGCCTCATAATTGCTTTTAACCGCAGTAGGAATTTGTTTATCAAACCAAGCGCGTTTTTGGTCATCAACAGATACTAGGCTATCTTTTGAATCAAGTGGCGTACAAATTTTTCCAGGGTTTAGGCGGTTATTCTTGTCAAACAAGCCTTTAATTTTACGCAGCTCGGTAAACAGTTCTTCACCAAAAAACTCTGGGCCATATTCACTACGATACCCTTTACCATGCTCACCCCACATTAACCCTCTGTACTTCGCGGTGAGTTTAACTACTTCATCGGAAATGGTACGGAGCAATTTTTCTTGTTCCGGATCGCACATATCAAGTGCTGGTCTAACGTGTAATACGCCAGCATCAACGTGTCCGAACATACCATAGTCAAGGCCATAAGCATCGAGTAAATCACGAAACTCCATAATAAAATCAGCTAAGTTTTCGGGTGGTACTGCCGTATCTTCTGCAAATGCTAATGGTTTTTTTGCGCCTTTGACATTTCCTAATAAGCCAACCGATTTTTTCCGCATCGCATAAATTTTAAGAATATCCGCTTTATCGTTGGTTAATTGGTAACCGATGATCCCAGCTTCATTATTGGCAATAAGTTGATCCAAGCGTTGGCAAAGGCTGTCGACTTTTGAACGTATTTCCTCTTCCGACTCACCATTAAATTCGACCATGTTAAGGCCTTGCATAGAAACACCAGGCACCTCAGTAATTAAGTCCGATACTGAATGCCAGATAATATCCTCTTTAGCAAGATTCAGTACTTTACTATCAACTGTTTCTACGGATGTTGCTCGGGCCGAAACCAAAAAGGGACTATTGCGCAGTGCTGACTCAAAGGAATCGTATTTTATATTGATCAGTGTTTTAAACGGTTGTATTGGTGTTAAGTTTAATTTCGCTTCCGTTACGATCCCAAGAGACCCCTCGGAACCTGTGATGATCCTAGATAAATCGAAGCTGGTAAGTGAGTCATCAAACACATTTTCTAAGTCATAACCGGTTAAGAAACGGTTTAGACGGGGAAATTTTTGCACAATTAGTTCGCGTTTATTTTTGCAGATATCAATAACTTGCTGATAAATTTCTGCCACCTTCCCAGGTTGCTCTGCAAGCAGTTGTGCTTTGTCTATGGCCAAACGAGATGTGTTTAGTTCTGTGCCATCCACCAAAAATGTTTTTAAGCCTAAAACATGATCACTTGTCTTACCATAAACCAAAGAGCCCTGCCCTGATGCGTCGGTATTAATCATGCCGCCAATGGTTGCGCGATTACTGGTGGATAGATCCGGCGAGAAAAAATAGCCATAGGGGCGCAAAAAGTCATTGAGTTGATCTTTAATTACACCGGCTTGAACACGAACCCACCCTTCTTTTTCGTTAATTTCTAAAATCTCACGCATGTGCCGTGAAAGATCAATTACTATACCGGGTGTTAGTGATTGGCCGTTGGTACCAGTACCGCCACCACGAGGCCCGAACGTTAAAGATAAAAAAGGGTCTTGTTGCGCAATCTCTAAAGCGAGTTTTATGTCTTTATCTGATTTCGGAAACAGTACCGCTTGTGGCACTTGCTGATAAATACTATTGTCAGTTGAAGTGACCAGTCGAGTAGCATAACTCGTATCTATGTCACCAAGAAACCCCGCGGATTTTAGCTTTTCCTGATAAAGATTAATTACTTGGTTGGCTGAATCTTGTTGGCTAATTTTTGCGATCATGACGGTCTACACTGCTTTGTTTAGCGTGATTGTAACACGAAGCGTGTCACATCAAATTGAGAATTTTATGCTTTGTTACAAATCGAAATAGTTTATTTTACGAAGCTTTGTATACTTTAGATTTAGAGGAGACGAAATATGAAATATTTTTATGACTTTCTAGGTGCTTTGTTTGTCTTGTTAGCGCTAATCTTTATTATTGTACCGGGTCCATCGGTGGTGTTTTTACTAGCCGCATTGCTGTGCTTTGCGATTAATCACCCAAATGCTAGAAAACCGTTAAGACGGACTCAGGTTATGTTTAAAGAAGGTTGTTATAAACTTGACCAGCTATTTAAAAAATAGGCCTCGAAAAATCGAGGCCATTATTTTTATGCTTTAAATTTCTCTGCTAGGTATAACCAAGTCTCTAATACTGTATCTGGATTGAGTGAGACCGAATCAATACCTTGTTCTACCAACCAGGCTGCAAAGTCTTCGTGATCAGAAGGACCTTGACCACAAATACCAACATACTTACCTTTGGCTTTTGCAGTTTGAATCGCCATTGATAGTAGCTTTTTAATCGCAGGATTGCGCTCATCGAATAGATGTGCGATTAAGCCAGAATCCCTATCAAGGCCAAGAGTTAGCTGAGTTAAATCGTTCGAGCCAATAGAGAAGCCATCGAAATACTCAAGGAACTCTTCCGCTAATAAGCAATTCGATGGCAGTTCGCACATCATAATTACTTTTAAGCCATTTTCACCACGTTTTAGACCGTGTTCTTCAAGTAATTGGATGACTTGAGCGGCTTCTTCTAATGTGCGCACGAACGGGATCATGATTTCGACATTGGTCAAACCCATTTCATTGCGAACACGTTTGATGGCTTCACACTCGAGCGCAAAACATTCTCTAAAGTCTTCAGAGATATAACGTGATGCGCCACGGAAACCAATCATTGGGTTTTCTTCTTCCGGCTCGAACTGTTGACCACCTACTAGGTTAGCGTATTCGTTCGACTTAAAGTCGGACATACGCACAATAACGCGCTCTGGTGCAAAAGAAGCACCTAAGGTGGCAATGCCTTCAACCAGTTTATTGATGTAGAATTCAACAGGCGAATCATAACCGGCAATCATGTCTGTTATTTCGGCCTGCAACGCAGTGTCTTGTTTATCAAAATGTAACAGCGCTTTGGGGTGAATACCAATCATTCTGTTGATGATAAATTCAAGACGCGCTAAGCCAATACCGGCATGAGGTAGCTTGGCAAAGTCGAATGCTCTGTCTGGGTTACCGACGTTCATCATGATCTTCATGGGAATGTCTGGCATAGAGTCAATACGTGAAGAAATCACGTCAAACTCAAGTTCACCCTCGTAGATGTAACCTGTGTCACCCTCAGAACACGAGACCGTAACTTGTGTGCCGTTAGTGATTAAATCCGTAGCATTACCACAACCTACAACGGCTGGAATGCCAAGCTCTCTGGCTATAATTGCAGCATGACAAGTACGGCCGCCGCGATTAGTTACAATAGCAGAGGCGCGTTTCATGATAGGTTCCCAATCAGGGTCGGTCATGTCAGTAACCAACACATCGCCAGGTTTAACTGAGTCCATTTCATCAATCGAGCTCAACACTTTGACAACACCGCTACCGATTTTGTGGCCAATGGCACGGCCTTCGGCAATAACGTTGGATTTCTGTTTAAGCTGGAAACGCTCCATGACGTTAGCGTCTTCGTTAGAGCGAACGGTTTCTGGACGCGCCTGAACGATGTAAAGCTTACCGTCATTGCCATCTTTCGCCCACTCGATGTCCATTGGACGTCCATAATGCTTTTCGATGATTACCGCTTGTTTTGCCAACTCTTCTACTTCAGCATCAGTGATTGAGAAGCGGTTTGAAAGCGCAGAGTCAACATCCACAATCTCAACTTGTTTACCGTGCGACTCATCGCTTGAGTAAATCATTTGAATGGCTTTTGAACCAATATTGCGTTTTAACACCGCGGGTTTGGCATTGGCAAGCGTTGGCTTATGAACATAAAATTCATCCGGGTTAACGGCGCCCTGTACTACCATTTCGCCTAAGCCATAGCTCGAGGTGACAAAAACCACGTCCTCAAAACCAGATTCTGTATCAATAGAGAACATAACTCCAGAAGCGGCCTTATCAGAACGAACCATGCGCTGAATACCTGCAGAAAGTGCAACACCACGGTGGTCATAACCTTGGTGAACACGATAGGAAATAGCACGGTCATTAAAGAGTGATGCGAAAACGTGTTTAATCGCTACCATAACGGCATCGATACCACGTACATTCAAAAAGGTTTCTTGTTGGCCTGCGAAGGAGGCGTCAGGCATGTCTTCTGCGGTGGCTGAGGAGCGAACTGCAAATGACACATCTTGGTTAGCATCACCGTGAAGTTGCTGATAGGCGTCTTTAATTGCTGCGTCTAGTTCTGGTTGGAAAGGTGTGTCGATGACCCATTGCCGTATTTGGGCGCCGACTTTGGCCAGTTCGTTGACATCGTCAACATCGAGGGAATCTAAAATAGTGTGGATTTTTTCATTGAGCCCTGATTGTTCAAGGAACTCATTAAATGCTTCAGCGGTTGTAGCGAATCCACCTGGCACTTGTACACCAGCGTTAGCAAGGTTAGATATCATTTCACCTAGAGAAGCGTTTTTACCACCAACTCGAGGTACGTCTTGCATACCTAACTCTTGATACCAGAGAACGTAGTCTTGCACGGAACTGTCTCCAAAACAAATTGTATTAAATGTGAGAGATTATTTGACCTTTCCATTAGGTCGAGTGCATTCTACAACGGTAAGGCAGTCTTCGTAAACCACGACGGCTTATTTTCACTAATTTCTGAATGAATAATTGCCATATGAGAACCGCATTTTATATATCGGATGGCACCGCCATCACCTCTGAAGTTTTCGGTCATGCAACGCTATCTATGTTTCCTGTTGAATTTAATCATCAGACCATTCCGTTTGTTGAGACAACTAAGAAAGCGAATGAAATTAAAACCTTAATCGATTCAATTGCCGAATCTTCTGGGCAAAAGCCGCTGGTATTTTTTACTTTTGTTAATCCCGAATTATCTGACATTATCGCGTCTTCGCAAGGGGTGTGTTATGACTTTTTATCTTATGCCAGTGAAATAGTAAAACGAGAATTGAAAGTAAAACCAGTTCCTAAAATGCACCGAACGCACAGTATTCACGAATCCAGTTACGACTTTAGAATCGATGCGGTTAATTACGCTTTAGCCAATGATGACGGCGCAAATATAAAGGATTATGACGAAGCAGATATTATTTTGGTGGGAGTAAGCCGTAGCGGTAAGACACCTACTAGCTTATATTTGGCATTACAATATGGCATTAAGGCTGCAAACTACCCTATGACTGAAGAGGATTTAGAAAGTGGCCGCTTACCAAAATGTTTAGATAAATATAGAAAGAAACTATTTGGCCTAACCATAGACGCAGAGCGTCTTGCCGCTATAAGACAGGAACGTATGGCCAACTCTCGCTATGCATCAATTAGACAATGTCGTATTGAAATACGGGAAGTTGAGATGTTATTCAAAAAATATAAGGTGCCCTTTCTCAACAGTACGCGATACTCTGTTGAAGAAATATCAGCCAAAATCATTTCGGAAACAGGCCTAAAACGTCATAAGTATTAAAAAAGGCTGCATAAGCAGCCTTCTTATTAACTCGCTAATATATCGCGATATTATTTTCTTGCGTCTTTTAAAAGATCCGCAACTAAGAAGCCAAGTTCAAGTACTTGGTCGGCATTTAAACGCGGATCACATTGGGTGCGATAACGCTGTGACAAGTCTTCATCAGAAAGACCATAAGCACCGCCAGTACATTCCGTGACGTGTTGACCGGTCATTTCCAAGTGAACGCCACCAGGGTAGCTGCCTTCTGCTTTGTGAACGGCGAAAAACTGACTTATTTCACGTAAAATATTATTGAAACTACGGGTTTTGTAGCCTGTACTAGATTTTTCTGTGTTGCCGTGCATTGGATCGGACGTCCAAATAACTTTTCGCCCTTCTTGTTGCACTCGGCGTACTAGTTTAGGCAGTTTTTCTGGCAATACATCGGCGCCCATTCGCGTAATAAGCGTTAAGCGACCTGGTATATTATCTGGGTTTAGCGCGTCAATAAGATTGATAAGCTCATCTTCTTGCATACCTGGGCCGACTTTAACCCCAATTGGGTTTTTAATACCGCGGAAAAACTCAATATGCGCATGATCCAATTGTCTTGTACGCTCACCAATCCAAACAAAATGCGAAGAACAATCATACCAGTCACCGCTTAAGTGGTCGCGGCGAGTTAACGCTTCTTCGTATCCTAGCAATAGGGCTTCGTGGGAAGTATAAAGCTGAGTTTCTTTTAGACTAGGAGCTACAGTTGAATCCACACCACACACTTCCATGAACTCAAGCGCTTCTTGAATTCGCTCCGCAAGCATCTGGAATTTATCTTTTAGTGGATTCGCAGCAACAAAGCTCATATTCCAGCGGTTGACTTGATGTAAATCAGCAAGGCCACCTTGGGCAAATGCGCGAAGTAAATTTAGTGTCGCTGCACTATGATGATAGGCCTTCATCAACCTCTGTGGGTCGGGTATCCGGGCGTCCTCAGTAAATTCAAAACTATTAACAATGTCACCACGATATGATGGTAATGACACACCATTAATTGTTTCATAATCAGAAGAACGTGGTTTTGCGTACTGCCCTGCCATTCTAGCAATTTTTACTACTGGGCATTTGCCACCGTATGTAAGCACAACGGCCATTTGCAAAAGGGTTTTAAAGGTGTCGCGAATATTCGCTGCACTGAAGTCTGAAAAAGACTCGGCACAATCACCACCTTGTAATATAAATGCCTTGCCTTCACAAACATCCGCTAAACTTTTATATAAGCTTCTTGTTTCTTCAGCAAACACCAAAGGTGGTGCGGCATTCAGTTCGGATTCGACTTTTTTTAACTGCTCTGAATCTGGGTATTCAGGCTGCTGTAGGATAGGCTTATCTCTCCAGCTATTTGGGCTCCAATTGGCCATTATAATTTCCTCATTCCTATATGTGTTACCACACATGAACACTACCCCATGTAACCTGTGACATCAAGAGAAATGTAGGAAATACAGAACACATCATACATTATAATTATTAAATAAATGTTAGCGGATAATTTGTATGTTAGGAATTAACCAAAAGGATAGGTTCGCTATGCGATTTAAATATGCCTGCTTAGCTAATTTAAGACTAAAAAAACAACGGGCTTTGAGCAAATAAGTAGCAGTAAGTGGATGTTATACAGCGTATCGGATGAAGCCATTGCAATGTATTAGCGCTGATCCTTAAATAGTTCTTGGGCTTTTATTTCTTAAGTGATTCTGCGCTTCTGCCTTGTTGGAAGTATTGTTGTAAGACTTATGGGAGTTTTGCAGATTAATAACCCCCAATGCAAATCCTATTGCTGTTATTACCCCCTAAGGTTTAAAGGTTCTATATTGGCCAGGCTTTTTGTACTTAAAAATTGCGAGGTCTATACCCTATTTAGAATCGGGTTAACTAATCGCAGCGAGACAACCCCCTTTCTTACTATATCTTCTTAACCACTATATCCGATATCGTTTTATGGTATCTAACTGCGGCAGATATAAATATTTGCATTAAGCAATTGCGAGCCTTTAAGGATTGCCTTATCATCGCGTGAAAACTAAGAACACATCATACTACTATGTTGTTATTAAATTTTAATATTAAAGTTGTAGTTTAAAAGGTATTCAAAAAGCAGAACATAAGTAAACTTTAATGATTTAGATAATTAAACGATTAACTACCCCCTAAATACGGAAAATTTGATATAATTGCCTTATTAAAAGAACACATCATACAATTATGACAACATTTTCTATACGTTCAACCTTTGATATTTTAAACACACATATTGATCAACTCGTTGCTGAAATTAAGAATGCCGACGTAAAAAAAGCGTCTTTTTATGCTTTACCCAAAGCAACAAAAGAAGATGAAAAAGTAGCTCCTGAAGAAATCCAAGTTAAAAAGTATGAAGGTGAACAAGCATTGAAGTTTTGTTTGCAAGCATATCAAGATTTATTTTTGCAAGACAAAGCAAGCGGAAAATTAGTGCAACGTTACCCTGGTTTGCTGCTAATTAACGATCGAAACAACAATATAAAGTCTCGACTTCAAGCCGTGAATAAAGCGAAAGATGAATTTAAAAAAGCAATTTTAGAAATAGAAAATAACGATGCCCGATTTGAGGCCGTCCATGCTGCCGTTCCCGACTTACTTACTTTAGCCGCATATCGAAAGATCCACTTTGAATCAGAAACCCCTTACTCCGTTAGGTTTACATGGATGAAAAAGCACGCAACAAAAGTATTAAGCAAAAAGGTCGCACTTGAAATGCTAAACCGTTCATCTAACTATGCTAACCCAAGAATGATAGACCAAGAGCAATGGTTACAGTTAGTTGAACAAGAAAAATACCGAGTTGCCAGTTTAGCCGAAGATACCAAATTACGGATCCGCCGCCCCACTCGCGTAACCCCAGAAGTGAATGTTCGGTTCTCAGCCCAAAATCGCTACCATGTGAGTGCGGCATTGCCTTTTATCATTTTGAATCCTAATCCAGAGACAAAACTTGGAGAGCTTAGTAATTATACTCAAAATGAAAGCCATCCAAGAAAACGCCAATATAATTTCTTAGTTGACCGCATCTACCTCGAGCGTTTTTAGCAGTATTTTTAACACCTATGGTCTGAAAACCTGTTCAAGAACACGATTTAACATAATCTCATGCTTTATCAATATAAGTATGATGTGTTCTAGATGTTGCTATAGGCAAAGTCTCTCGTAGTGGTTTCTGTTCGATTTCTCTAGTTATAAAAGCTGGTATAGGTGTTGATTATGTATGGGTCGTATTAACGAGTAAGTCAGAAGCATCTTTTTTATAGTTAGCACTTACATACTTTTATCGGCATGAATCCTCCCTGCTCTTTGAGCATTTAAGACATAATGGTCATTAGCAGCACTACTTCAAGCTATTGTATATATGCCAAAACATAAATAGCAAAAGAACCTTCACCATTAGCAAGTTTTTCAAACAACTTAAAAATAAACTTATTTTCAGGTTGCCACTCACAGAACTGAACTAAGGTGTATTTTTTAACGGTGCAGCGAACAAATATTATAAAGCTGTGTGGCAACACCTGCTTCATCACTACTTTTGTTAGGGTATAGTAGATTTTATAGTGAGTACACACTTACTTTAAAATTAAGAGTATTAATAGCCAATAATTTATAAACTTAGGAAATCGAGGTTAGACTAATTAGTCTCATAAAATGAACGCAAATAAACTCAAAAGCAAAGCATTAGTTTGTTGGTACTAACTGACTTTATAGGCAATGCTTTTAGTCAGTAGAGCAATACCTAATAGCAGTTTGCTTAATTTCGTCATCGAGTTACTGACAAGAACAATTTTGCTGGTCAGCTTCCTTGCATCTAGAACAAGTCATTCTGCAAGTAAGTTATTTTAAGTAAGAAACGTTTAACGCCTTTGCTACTCCCTCAGATAAAAAAATAATAATGCCGACCATGAGGGCTATAAGTAGGACACAATCATATTTTTATTTCTTAGTCATACTCCGCGAGTCAAGCAATTCCGCTATTCTGTTTCACCTCAATAAAAGCCAAAACGTTACTGTTGATATTGCTTTGATACTCATTCGCCTCATTAAGTAGGCTATTTGAGAGAAAAAAATTTTTGTCGATAATACGGCTTTCGCGTCTTGTTGGCAAAGTATTACTCTCATTTATATCAGCAAGGCGGTAATTTTGTCTTGAGTTGTCCGCCACTTGCAGCAAACTTACTGCTTCAAATTACCCAAAAATGAATGCCGATTGGCTATGATCCATAATTGAAATAAAACAGCAAAGTCGCTCTGCTTTGCAATGTTTGGCAGTTCAGTGATCCGCGATTTTTTTACACGAATAACAATACTTATTGGTCAGTAGGTATTAACTCGGAAGGAATGATAAAAATAAGATAGAAAAGTGCCATAAACAAAAAAGTACAATGACTGTAATGACATTGTACTCATAGGGTATGGTAAAAACATTCTTTGGCACTTTGCAAAAAATAATTAGCGCCTTTCCGAGCTAAGTTATTTTTTTACGATTTCTTCGAGGGTATCTTCGTCAATGACTTCGGCATTTTCAACTATCCGCTTTCCGCCTTGAATCTCAATGCGTTTATGGTGTTTGTTCAATGCCAATATTTCATCACAGAACTGTGCCGATGGATGCATTTCATAGACGTAGTCAATAATTTTACCGGTTTTCTCATCTTTAACATTGGAAATGTTATATTCTGAGATTGCCCCTTTTTCTATTAAATCTTTCATCGTTGTGGTCATATCACGACGCAATGCTTTTAACTTATTATCGGTAATTTTGTCATCCGCATAAATTGAGCCGTATTTTTCCATAATGGAAATGAGCCTGAAGTGATAAGTTTTACCCGGTGCCGCATAACGCCAAAGGTGATAAAGGCGAAGCATCATCCAACGAGATAAACCTCGTTTCAACTCTTGCGCACTATTAAAATAGTAACCCTTATATTCAAGGTTATCGATCATATTGTGAACAAACGCATTTAAACAAGCGACACATTTGATGTTACCGCCCTGCCCTTTTTTACCACTAAAATGCAATGAGGATAAAAAGTTCATGTTCGACTCATAAAACGAGTCATCAATATCTGGGTTTTTAGTGTCTGTCGCAGTGTATTTAAAAGAGAGTTTTGAACCTTGTAACGCTTCCAACGATTCTTTGATTTGCGGATATGGCATTGATTGACCAACCGCTTTTAGTTCTTGCGCCAGTTCATTCATGGAAAAAATAACCGCGTATTGAATACCGGACTTAAAATTAATTTTTACGATTTTTCCTTTTGAAGCCAAACGAATGAGAGCTCGTTCAACTTTTTCTTCTCTATCGGACGGCCAAACTAAAAACTCTTCTTCATCACCATCTTTCTTGGTGCTAACTACAGCCGGAGTTATCTTAATTTCACCTTCGTAAAGAATACCATCAACTTTTTCTGATATTTTTCTGGTTACGATTGTTTTCTTCGGAGCATCTTCCAACGCCAGCTTTTTATGTCCAGAACGAACAAAACGACCCCAAAGGTCATAATGATTAAACGTATTTGAGTAGGCTCTTAACCCATGTGCAGTTTCAAGAGATACTCGAACATCTTTATTATCAGTGAACAATGCCAAGCTTTCGTTATCGATTGCACTTTCAACTCCATGGATCTGTCCACGCAGTGAATCTGGCAGGTTGTCTACAGAAATGTTCACCTTTCGGCTCATTGTTTTTACTTCCAAAAAATCGTGACGCTTAATAACAACATATTCAACGAAAAAAGTTAATTATTAAAGTTAGTAAAAAAGTGATCTGACAACACTTTTTTATCGAGATCACGGTTATACTAACTTTGTGAGGCTTAGAGATCAAAATTTTACTAACTAAGAGGGATCTTTACAGTTAACGAGCCCTTTTTACAGGCTGTAAGCCCCTGAATTTAGTGGTCATCGCAAGGAAGCTGTGGAAAAATAGCTTTCAGATTAGTAAAGATCTGATCTCTTCTAAGTAGAGATCAGATCCTTATCTAGTGAACATCGGTAGATCACCTGCTGAGTGTGAATAACTCACTGATATTACTTAGTAATATTTTGATCTCAGTGAACACAAAAGTGGATAACCCTGTGCATAAACTGTTTATATATAGCAAAATGAAATATGGCTTAGTAAAAAGGTGATCTGTTAGTTATAAAAGATCGGATCTTAACTAGGTAAAAAAGCGATCTAGTATTTTAAAAAATATTCATATAAAACAATAAGTAAGAACAAGATCTTGGTACCTTACCCTTTAATACCTATATATTTAACCATATCTAAACTTCTTTATTTATACTTAGAGGCAAGGTAATCAATAAATGTCTTTATTTTTTTGTGTTTACAGGTAAATATATGGACATTATAATAAACGGCATCAAATAAAGGATAATGTGTATGTCGATAAATAACAACGCGCTATCAACTTACCGTTTGTTAAAAGCAACGGCAGAAGTTGCAGAAAAATCTTTAGCTGGTCGTATCCAACACTATAGGGCACACCTAAAAACTGAAGATAAAGAACTAAGAACTTACACGCAAAAAGCCGCGGCCGACCTGCTTGGTGTTAATAACCGGACATTGAAACGTCGTCATGATCAAGGCGATTTCGATGATATCAATATTAAAAAAGGTGCCAATGGTCACTATGCTTATACATTAGCCAATATTTTTGCCATGGCTGAAGTACTTGGTGTCGAAGCTGATCAAAGAAAAGCAGATGATAAGCTTCAAGTTATTGTCATCAACAGTCTAAAAGGTGGCTGTGGTAAAACTACCAGCTTGGTTAACATTGCAGCCGCGTTGGCCACGACCAATATTAAACGCTATCGAATTGGTATCATTGATTTAGATCCGCAAGGATCGTCTTCCAGTTTCTTCCCTGCTAAAGAGCACGAACCCATTACTGTGGGCGATCTAATGCGTGACTGCATCGAACTAGATGAGGGGGAGACCTGGCAAGATTTAGTCTCTAATTCATTTCAAACCACTCATATCCCTAATATTCGAGTACTGCCCTCTGGCATGGATGACTTTTACTTTGAGCATGAAACCGCAACGGAATTAAAAGAAAGCTCAAGCTATGAAAAAACCAGGCATTACCATAAGCTTAAGGAAAAAGTCATCGACCCGGTGGCTGATCAGTTCGACATTATTTTGGTCGATACGGCACCGTCGTTAAACTTCATGTTCTACAACGCCCTAATGGCTTCAACCGCGATGCTAATACCGGTTCACCCTGAAGCCGTAGACTTTGATGCCAACAACAAATACCTCAAACGTTTGGGGGAAATCTACCATACCGTTGCTGCACTCGGTCATGAAGGTTGGGACTTTATGCAATTTCTAGTGACCAATTATGTAAAAGGTAATCACTCGCAACGCGATATTGTCAAAGATGTAAGAAGTGCGTTTGGACGCCAAGTAATGAGCTACCCAATTAACCATAGCTCTGCAATCACCGCCAGTTCATCCTCGTTTAACACTATTTTTGATCAAAAAACTTCTGATAGCTTGGCAAGTAGAGAAGCGCTATTAAAAGCACAGGAAAACATCAAAGATGTGGTTGATGAATTAGAGATGCTGATCCGCTCTAACTGGCCGTCAACGCAATCTTCACTAGCAGAATAATAAAGGTTAAAAAATGGCTAGAAAACGTAAAAATGATACCCGTATGGATCCTTTCGCCACTGCTGTGGAAGGAAGCAGTTTAGATGATCTACTGGATCAGGCAAAAGTCGGTGATGTGGTTACCATGCCCGCACCAAGCGATCCTAATAAAACCATCGTTTTAACCTGTCAGATCATTCCTTTCTCTGAAATAGAGTCTCGTACCTGTGTGTATGGTCAAAACCGCAGAGAGCAAACCTTGCTAGGTGAAAAAGCCGTCGCAGACATTTTGCCTGCAATTGAAAAGGATAAGCGCAACCTTCACCCTGCGTTGTGTTGGGAGCATAATGGCAAGTTGCAAGTGTTGTCAGGCTCGCGTCGCAGAAAAGCCTGTATGCTGGCAAAAGCCGATTATGTCGTTCTAAGCTCAGCGGACTTTAGTGATGAAGACGCCAAAGTCTTGGCTGTGTCTTCGGATCAATACATTGCTCCAAGCTTATGGGAATTAGGTCAGGCCTATGCGGCTACAAAGCAGCGTCTAGTTGCGCAAGGACAAAAAGGATCTTACCGTGAAATCGCTGCTGTCGAAGGCGTATCACACACCGCCATCGCTGATGCCATTAAAGCCTTTGAAAGCATTCCGGTTGATGTTTTGAAGTTATATCCTACCGCCAATCATTTAGGCCGAGAAGCGGCGAAAAAGTTGATTAACGCCAAGTCTGATTCACCTGAAAACTTTGCTGAGCGAGTTCGCGCGCTTCCAGAGCAAAGCTTTATGACTGAATCGATGAGCGACGAAAAGCGCGCACTGCAGATCACTAAGTTTTTAACCACCTTTGGTGAAAACAGCAGTCGAGTTGAATCGATCCTTGAGAACGATTACGTCAAGCTGCAGCGCAATCTTAAAAGCGGTGATATTACGGTTAAAATTGATAATCGCGTCTTAACCGATAAGCGCTTAGAACAGCTGCAAAAGCTGCTTGGTAGTTACAATTAATTACCTTGAGCCCAGGTTGGTCAAATTTACGGCCAACTTGGGGTTATTTAGCAACACTTGAGCTCCAACCAGTTTATTTTTACCCTTTTTCTCGCATTTCTCTCTTTAGCTCAAAACCCGAATTTCATATACTGGTTCTTTAGTTTTCAGTCTACGTGCTACTAATGTCATCGCAGTTATCAAAAGAGCAACTTTTCGCCTTATTTGAAGAGATCAAACAAGAGCAAGCGAATCAGTTTCCATTGTCTGAGCGCTTTCTTAGACAGTACTTTAACTCGGCTTTATTAAATAAGGCCAAAGAGTATCTGCAAGACGATCAGGTTTGTTACTTACATCACAGCGACAATTTTGCCCAAATCGACGCCCAAGTCTTAGGTAACTATGGCAATACTTTTACCCAGCACATCAAAATTACCCACAAACAAGGATCTGCGCACGTTGAAGCCAACTGTTCATGTTCCAATAATCCCAAATGTCGGCATATTGCTGCGGTATTATTAAAACTCAAAATTGAACACTCTGGCGGTTTCGGTGAGGCCTTTTTAGTCAATGACTGGTTTAATGAATTAGCACAGTTACAGTCAATAGAGCATCAAGATGCTGATAACGTGTTACTGTTTGTTTTAGAGCCTCGAGCCAATGAAATTTTGGTCAACCCCAAGGTGTCACCCAACCGTCCAGACGGTCAGTATCCTTTGGGCAGAGCCTTAACTGAGCAACAATTGAACAGTCAGGTGGCGCCTTCAGGACTGCTGGAAAGTGATTTTCGATTATTCAGTTGGATCCGCTCACAAAATACTCCAGGTCATTTTGAATTATTTGGCAGCTGGGGATTTAATGCCTTAACCCAACTTATTCACAGCCATCGTTGTTACTATCAAAACGACCGCCAGCCTCTGCTATTTGGTCACAAACAAAGTCTAGACTTCTACTGGCATCAACAAGGCAGCCAGTATCAGCTACGTAGCCGCTTAGCCGAGGTGGAACAATGGCGTTTAATAAAAACCGACCCCCCAGTTTATCTTGATACCGATAAGCTTGTTGTCGGGCGCATTGAAACCGATTTAACGGCTCAAGAAATTGCTCATTTACATACCATGCCCGCCGTCAGCGAAGAAAAAATAGAGCAAGTGATGGCACGTTTTCAGGATATCTTTAATGACGATGTCATCGCTGCGCCGCAAGGATTAATGCAGCTTGCCCAGCAGCAAGCTCAGGTGGCACGACTGATAAAATTAGATAAAGCAGGACCGGCAGGCTTTCGAATTGAGCCATTAGCAAAATCTGCCAAGAGCAAACACAAAGCGCGTTGTGAACAACTGCTCAGCGGCTTAGGCTTCAGCCATGAGGGAGATACCTTTTCACTGCCAAGTAACGATGGCGTATCCATTCATTGGTTCAATCAAGAAGTGCGGCCATATCTCCAAGCTAAGCGCTGGCTGGTTGACGAGTTGCACGGTGACAGCCAAGTTATTACGCCTACGGTGAAAATCAACCTTAAGCGTGATAAGCAGCATCATGTGTTAGGTAAAGTGATGTTTGATGACAAACCCATCACTCTTAACTGGGAGAAGTCTGAGAGCCACGAGCTCAATAACCTGGCACATGACTATCATTATGTTTGCATTGGCGAGCAATTCTATGTCCTACCTAAGGCCGTATATGAGGCCCTGATGGGGTTAAAAGGCCGTTTTAGTTATTACCTTTCGAGCGGGCAATTTAAATTTCCTTTGTCATACGCTAAGCAGCTGTTCCAGCTGGACCATCTTGAAGCGACTTCTGACGATCCCAAGCTACTCGATTATTTAGCTGAAATTGAGCAGCCCATTAAAGAGCAACAAGTTATTCCGGCCAGCGAAGGGCAAAACTTTACATTGCGTGACTACCAAATACAGGGAGTCAATTGGCTGAAGTTTCTTAATCGCCATCAGCTCGGTGGTATTCTTGCCGATGACATGGGACTGGGCAAAACCTTGCAGGTGATTGCCTATTTTATTGCTCAGCATAATACCCTAGTATCGCAACCAAGTTTAATCGTATGCCCAACCAGTTTAGTGGGTAATTGGCGTGATGAATTTAAGCGTTTTGCGCCGCATTTACCGCTAACGATTATTCATGGTGCACATCGTGATAAAGCGCTAAATGCGGTGCAAGGGGCGAAATTTATTCTTACCACTTATCCGCTGCTGAAACGAGATGCTAGCTTTTATAAAAACTTGGCGTTTGATTCCATTGTATTAGATGAAGCGCAATACATTAAAAACGAAGCGGCGCAAATCTCAAAATGCGTTAAAAGTTTAGCGGCGCGGTTTAAACTGTGCTTAAGTGGTACGCCAGTGGAAAACAATTTATTGGAGCTAAAGTCCTTGTTGGACTTTGTTATGCCCGATGTTTTGGGTACTAAGCAACAGTTTAAACAGCATTTTCAAATTCCGATTGAAAAAGAGCAAGACAGCGCTAAAGCGAGAGAATTACGCAGCCTTATCGCGCCATTTATTTTGCGCCGGACGAAATCTGAAGTGGTGCAAGAGCTGCCAAACAAAACCGAACTGGTAAAAGAGCTGGAGTTCTCTGAATCCCAGCATGCACTGTATCAAAGTGTGCAGCGGCAAGTGGAAAATAAACTGGTTACTTTATTCCATGAGCAGGGAGTTGAGCGCAGTAAGCTGGCCTTTTTAGACGCTTTGCTCAAGCTAAGACAAATTTGCTGTCATCCTCAGTTAGTGGACAAAACCGCAACCGAGCACCGTGGGGCTAAATTTGAATGGCTGGCTCAGCATCTGCCAACGTTACTAAAAGAAGGCCGGAAAATTATTATTTTTAGCCAGTTTACCAGTGTCTTAGAGTTAATTGCGCAGCAGTGTCAGGAGCAGGCACTAAAATACACTATGCTCACAGGACAAACTCGGCAGCGCGATAATGCCATTGCCGCTTTTACCGAAGGTCGTTGTAATATATTTCTGATCAGCCTAAAAGCTGGTGGTACGGGGTTAAATTTAACGCAAGCCGATACGGTGATCCACTTTGATCCTTGGTGGAACCCAGCAGTTGAAAATCAAGCAACGGATCGCGCTTATCGAATTGGCCAAGATAAACCGGTATTTGTCTATAAGCTACTGATGGCAGGCTCTATTGAAGAAAAAGTTTTCAAGATGCAAAGAGACAAACAAGCCTTAGTTGATGCTCTATTTGCCGACGCTGGAGTGAAATTAAACCAGTTCGACGAATCGCAAATGCTGGCGTTGATAAAAAATTAAAAATAATTTTGAACTATCGCTGATTGGCTCGGTCTATTGTTATGCTTGTTGCGAAATCGTTTAGCAGTAGGCATATGTTGATTTCCCCTTTTGTTACTGATTGTAATGAGCCAGCTGAAAAGCTGGCTTTTCTTTTTTCATCACTCCGATGTCACAAATTAACTCGACAAAAAAGTTGGTTTTTTTCGCTGCTCCATTTTTGTTCCATATTCTTGGCTTTTAATAGCTATAACGGATATCACACAACTGGAACTGAAATTATGCTTTGCTACGCCACTACGCTTTCACAGCTAAACTTTATTGAGACGCAATCAACAACAGACTATGATCTTTTGCATGAAGTCGCCAGCTCAGAAGACTTAGCGAGTATATTAACCATGTTATTGTTTGATGAAACGCTTTCCGATAAGCTAAAAAATCAAGTCAAACAACAATTACAACAGTTAAAAGCAAAGAGTAAATAAGTTCATGTCGACCCCTGCCCAACTCCTGCTTGTTGAAGACGACCTCGATATTGCCGAACAAGTTCTGCTGTTTTTCCGTGCCTCCGGCTTTGCTATGCATCACATCGCGGATGGCGCTGAGGTCGTTTCCTGGGTAGAGCGCAATCAGCCAGATGCCATCTTGATGGACATCATGTTGCCTAACCAAGATGGTGTGAGTTGTTTACAACAAATTCGAGCCTTTTCGGAGGTACCGATAGTCATGCTGACGGCAAAAGTGACGGAAGGAGATCGCTTAAAAGGCTTGGAATTCGGTGCAGATGATTATGTTTGTAAACCATTCAGCGCTGCCGAATTAGTGATGCGAATGAAGGCAATTTTGCGCCGTTGTGCTAATACCAATGCCTATCAAAAACCAATTGAGGTAGATAACGCAGCGCTAAGCGTAAAGTTAAATGGCCAAGCGTTACCGTTAACCAAGGTTGAGTTCGATGTCTTTGCTCTGCTTTATCGTGCACCGAATCGGGTTTTTTCAAGACAGCAGATCCTCGATCATATCCAGCCCGATAACTTCGATATTTCAGATCGCGTTATAGACAGCCACATTAAAAATATTCGTAAAAAAATCAAACTGCTAGGTTTGTCTACTAAAGTGGTTGAATCCGTTTATGGGGCCGGTTATCGCTTTAATGGCGACCACCTAGAAAAATGATAAGTGATTGAAATTATTATCTAAGGTATGATTGACGCAGGTTCGCTGCAGAGAAGTCGTTATGCTTTGGTCTATGCTTTTAAACACCCCTATTTGGTACAGTCTCAGTTTAGTTGCTGCTGGCGTTGCAGTCACGGCGCCTTGGTTGTGGCTCACACGAGCTCGAGCCAAGCAACAGTTATCGGATCTGAGCGCCGCCAAACAAGCTGAAGTTGACTTGGCGCAACAGCAAGTGCAACAGCTGCAAACCCAACAACTACAAAATCATGGTCAACTACAACAATTACAAGCGCGACTGGCCGAGCGGCAAAGGCAAAGTAGCGAATATCAACAGTTGTGGCAGCGTGAGCAAGATGCCAAAGAGGAAATACAGGTTCATGCTCATGAATTAGAAGTCGAAATGGCAAACCTGCGAACCACACTTGAGCAAAAGCAGATCGGTTTTGAGCAACAGTTATCGCAATTACAAGAAGCAAAAGCGCAGCTTAAAGAAGAGTTTCACAACTTAGCGAATCAAATTTTCGAAGAGAAAAGTGAGCGTTTCAGCCATCAAAGCAAAGAAAAGCTACAACAGCTGCTACAGCCAGTTCAAGGTGAACTCAAAGGCTTTCGTGATAAAATGGAAGCTATCCACAGTGAAGAGTTAAAACAACGGGCTTCACTGCAAACCGAATTGCTGCACCTGCAAGCCAACAACAAAGCCATGACCGAGCAAGCCGACAAGCTCACCAGTGCTTTACAAGGGCAAAAAAAGGCGCAAGGCAACTGGGGCGAGTTGATGCTCGAAAATGTGCTGGACAGTGCAGGCCTAAGAGCTGGAAGCGATTACCAAAGAGAAGTGAACTTTACTACCGAAGAGGGCAATTTTCGTCCCGACGTGGTGGTCTACCTTCCTCAGTCTAGGCACCTAGTGATCGATGCTAAAACCTCTCTTAATGCCTATACTCGCTATATTAATGCCGCCACTGACAGTGAAGCCAATCAAGCCATCGTAGCGCACTGTGAGGCGGTCACCGCGCGTATAAAAGAGCTTGGAAGTAAATCGTATGAGCGCTTACCAGGTCTTAATTCGCCCGAGGTGGTGATCATGTTCATCCCGGTGGAATCCGCCTTTGTCGAAGCCGTGAAACACAAACCCACCTTGTATCAAGATGCACTACAAAATAATGTGTTAGTGGCGACCCCCACTACTTTATTAACCAGCTTAAATATCGTTAAGCAGCTGTGGCGTTTTGAGGAACAAAGCAAGCATACTCGCGAATTGGCCTTACGGGCGGAGAGGTTTTATAACAAACTCAATAACTTTCTCCACAGTATGGAAGGGGTTGGCAAACAGCTCGATAAAGCCAGAGAAAGTTATGATAAGGCATTCTCACAGTTGTACATGGGCAAAGGCAACCTGATAAAACAAGCCAGCGAATTTAAAGAGTTAGGCGTTGCTGTGGTAAAAGAGTTACCGACCGAATTGCAAGATAAAGCCAAGCTGGAACTTGAGCCAAATGAAACAATAGCCGATAACTCACAGAGCAAAGAATGAGCCTCAGCCGTCACTATGCGTCACTAAGCAAAGCCTGCTCTTTAGGACGGCAGGCTGCAAAATCGCTGCGTCTAGGACTTTCACTGTAAAGGTGAATAAATACCGTTAAGCTGCCGACGTCATGCCAAATAGCACTATTGCTAGGAGGGCATAAAGATTGTGAGATATACCCATTTAAGGCTTCGCCTTGCAATGCCAAGCGCTCTGGTATTCTGATATAGACATTGACTTCGCTAGTGCTGGTTTTTAAATGAGAAAACTGCCAGCTTCCCATCATATACTGCTTCGAAAAATAGCGATAAATGCGCTGCTCTGCGGCTGCGTCAAGCCCCTTTACATTTACGCTTTCAGTATTGTTATATTGGCTTGCAAGCACACCAATACAAGTGAAGATAACTGCTAATACCAGTAACTTATAATGCTTTACTGGCTTAGATGGTGTTTTGCTTGGCTTAGTTTTGGCTCTTGATTCCACTACTTTCAGCCAATCTGAATGTTTCATTGTCCGTTGTGCCATTGTGATGCTCCGTTTTCGTGATGGCTGTATTTAAACGTGGCAATGTGGAGTAAAAATGGAGTTAATAAACATCAGACCAGTAACGGCAGGCGTTATAGTGACCTAAAGAACTAAACCATGCGTCATAAGCTAGACAAAAAAGTTCTTTAACTTGTCCCTTAAAACAGATCTAAAATCCGCTCCCTTTCATATTACTGCTGCGTCATGAGTAATGAAAAAATTGCCATGAAGCAACTTGGGTTATGCGCCAGAAGTCGCATAGTCATGAATGCACAATGTATGTTACTAAATCAGAGACTCAAGACCATGCCTTGATGAGTCTCATACCGTGGCTAAGTGCCACAGGGTTTCAAATGCCAAGTTCAGGACACGGGACAATTTATGCAACGAACACGACACAACCAGAGTAACCTTTCTGTAAAGCCCCTTTCTTTAGCCATTGGTACGGCTCTATTTGCTTCACTCGTGCCACAAGCCATGGCAGAGGATTCGCAAACACAAGCTCAGGAAAATGTTGAAGTCATCGAAGTAACCGGCACGCGACGCAGTCTTCGTAGCGTCGCCGAAAGTACGGTACCTGTGGATGTGATTTCACTTGATGATATTAATAGCACTGGGCAACTGGAGTTAAGCCAAGTTTTAACCACGCTTATCCCTAGCTTTAACTTTCCTAACTCGACGCTAGCAGACGGCACTGACCACGCAAGACCTGCAGTTTTACGTGGTTTAGCACCGGATCACACACTGGTATTGGTTAATGGAAAACGACGCCATGCTGGCGCCTTATTAAACCTCAATGGCACCGTTGGTCGTGGCTCTACTGCCGTTGACCTGAATACGATTCCTGCTGCTGCGATTAAACGTGTTGAAGTGTTGCGTGACGGCGCGGCTGCACAGTACGGCTCTGACGCCATTGCCGGTGTCATCAACATTGTTTTAAAGGATGCCAGCGAAGGCGGCAGCGTGAGCTTGACCTATGGTGAGCACAATACTCAAATGGCGGGCGCTGCGCAGTTATTAGAAACACGAGCCGATAACGACGGCAACCTAGACTTTGTGCTTGGTGACGATCGTACCCGCCATGATGGTGGCACCACGACGCTGGGCGCCAATGCTGGTTTTGCATTAGGCAATGATGGTTTTATCAATATTGCCGCTGAATTGCGTGATAAAAAACCAATGAACCGTTCCGGTTTTGATCCCAGAGAGCAGTATGAGCGCGATGAAAATGGTGCTCTAGACCCTCGAGAGTTTACTTTTGACCGCTATAATCACCGTTTCGGTAAAGCGGAAATTGAAGATATTGCGCTATTTTTCAACGCCGGTTATGACCTAGACAATGACACTCAAGTCTACTCCTTTGGCAGTTACTCAACCCGTGAAGGCAACTCTGGTGGTTTTTACCGCCGTGCAAAAGACAGCCGTAACACGCCTAGCATTTATCCCAATGGCTTTTTGCCACAAATTGTCAGTGATGTTGATGATTACTCGTTGGCTTTAGGCATTAAAGGCAGTCGCGGTGAGTGGGACTATGACATCAGTAGCAACTATGGTGCTAATGACTTCTCTTTAGGCGTTATCAACAGCCTTAACACCTCATTAGGGGCTAATAGTCAGACTGAGTTTGATAATGGTGCGCTTATTTACTCGCAGTGGTTGGTGAATGCAGACGCTAAGACGGTACTCGATTTAGGCTTGCCTGATGATGTTTTCTTCACCGTTGGCGCCGAATATCGCCGCGAGCAATATGAAATCGAAATGGGTGAGCTGGCATCGTATCAGACTGTGCTCGATCAACAAGGCAACCCTGTTGCTGCTGGTGGTGCGCAAGTATTGGCGGGCTTTGGGCCTGAGAGTGCGGTGGACGAGTCACGGCACAATGTCGCGTTATTCGCAGAGCTCGATACTTATTTGAGCCAAGACTGGAACCTAGTTCTAGCGGGTCGTTTTGAGGACTATAGTGACTTTGGCAGTACTTTTACCTCGAAATTGGCCACACGTTATGTGATGACAGATAACTTATCACTGCGCGGCGCGTTAAGTACTGGTTTTAGAGCGCCTTCATTGGCGCAAACCTCATACAAATCGATTGCTACGGTATTTGAAAACGGCGTGCCTAACGAAGTTGGTTTGTTTCCAGTTGATA
Source organism: Pseudoalteromonas 'SMAR' (assembly GCF_048515945.1). NCBI lineage: Bacteria > Pseudomonadati > Pseudomonadota > Gammaproteobacteria > Alteromonadales > Pseudoalteromonadaceae > Pseudoalteromonas > Pseudoalteromonas 'SMAR'. The sequence continues at coordinate 269,770 of NZ_JBLWMW010000001.1, read as the reverse complement.
CTGCTGCGGCGCAAGCATTGGGAGCGCAGGAGTTAGAGCCGGAAGAATCCGTTAATTTGACTGCTGGGTTTGTGTACACCCAAGGGGCGTTATCGTTTACTGTGGATGCCTACCGCATAGAGATTGATGACCGCATCGTGTTATCGGAAAATCTCAGTGGTCCTGAAGTGGAAGCGATTTTACAACAAGCCGGTGAGTTTAATACTCAACGCGTTCGCTACTTTACCAATGCCATCGATTCGCGCACCCAAGGCGTCGATATCGTGGCGACCTACAGCTTGGATTTGGCTGATTACGGTAATGTCAGATTGAGCGCCGCGTTAAACCTTAATAATACTGAAGTCACAGACGTTAAGGCAAATCCTGCGGAGCTGGAAGCGTTAGGTGACAGTTATGAGTACTTTGCCCGTCGCGAAATCGCGCGTTTTGAAGATGGTACGCCAAAAGACAAGTGGAACCTTGCTGCGATTTGGCAATATGGCGACTTGCAAACCACGCTGCGTGCAACGCGCTATGGGGAAACGGTGGACTCTTCAAGTAGCATTGAAAACGATGAGGTATTGGCAGCAAAATGGATAACTGACCTTGAAGTGGCTTACACCATTGATGAACAATGGAAGTTAGCACTTGGGGCGAACAATTTATTCGATCAATACCCACAGGACACAGTGAGTAATATTGGTTACAGCACCTTTAATCAGGTGTTCCCTTACTCTGGCTTCTCGGCCTATAACACCGACGGGCGATTTGTTTACGGTAATATCAGTTACCGCTTCTAAACATTTGATACAAGCTTTCAGCAAGGTCAAATCCCTTTGACCTTGCTGCTCTTTAGCTTGCTCGCAGCGCTTCGCTTGTTACCGCCTTTGGCAGCTCGATACGAATACACAAGCCCCCCATTTTGCCGGTTTTAACGCTAACGCTGCCTGTCATAGCGGTAATTAAACTTTGACAAATTGACAACCCAAGTCCCGACCCTCCGGTGGCGCGACTTCGAGAGGATTCAACGCGATACAGCCTTTCAAATAACTTCATTTGCTCAGCCTCCGGCACCCCAGGAGCGCTATCATCCATTTGAATAAAGAGCCCTTGAGTGTTTAAGCGAATTTTGAGCCGCACTTTGCCGGGTTTATCGGTATATAAACAGGCATTTTTAGCCAAGTTATCAATAACGCGGTCGAGCTTAGGCTTATCGATATATAGGCTGATATCATCGGCCTGAATGTCTGCAATAAACTGCAGTTGGTAACTGCTTACTAAACGCTCGACATCATATACGTAGCTATTAATGACGGTACGGCCACAGTGCTGTTGTTCCGATAGCTTTAATGCGTCATGGTCGGCTTGCGACAATTGATACACGTTTGCGATAAGCTGATTTAACTGGTCTATTTTATTATTTATCTTGGCGTAAGCTAAGGTGTCATCATCAATGAGATTATGCTCCATGGCTTCGATATGCAGCTTCAGTACGCTCAGTGGCGTACGCAACTCGTGAGAAATGTCGGCCAGCATTTTATCTTTGTGTTCAATATTATGTTGATACATTTTTGCCTGTAAGGTGGCATTACGATGCTTGAAAACAAAGAACCCAATAACCATTAGAGCGGCAAATAAAATGGCGAGCGCAGCAATAACCCAAAGCTTTCTTGAAAGCTGAGCATTTTCTAAATTCACTAGCGTTAATGCCTGCTCGCTTTTAGCCTGATCCAGTTTTTGTTGTTGCACTAGGGCATCGAGGCTCTTTTTATAACTATTGATCCGTTTTTGTAGCAGTACTTCGTTATTTTGGCGTTGTAAATTGGCCACGGAGTACATTAATTCATACGCTTGTGAGTGCTGCTTGGTCATCGCTAAGGCCTGTGCTTTAGCGTAATAATACCGCTCTAGTAATGTGTCTGCTGTTTCTTTTGTGGTGATTTTATCAAGCTCGGTGATCAGTGCTGCGGTATGCTCCGTCTCTTGTCTGGCAATGTAAATTTCTAGCACGGTGAGGTTGGCATAAAAGCGCTGTATATGAGAATCGGTGGTCTGTGCCGCTTTAAGACCTGCTTGGGCATAAGTTAGCGCTATATCTAGCCGTTGTTGTTGCCGAGCAACCAATGCCGCAGTGCGATAAGCGCGACTTAACGCCGCATTGGCACCGATTTGTTTAAGGTAATCGATGGCTTCATCGATCTGAGTGTTGGCGGCTTGATATTTTTTGTTACGAAACTTAAGTTCGGCAAGTCGCAATGCTGTGCCGGCAATATTGCGTACCTCCTTGCTCGCTTTATCGGCAATGAGCGCCTCTGAGAAGAAGTACTCGGCGTTGTCTAAATCCCCTAACTGCAGTGATATGTCACCGAGATTATAAAAGTTTGCGCCGCGTTTTTCATGATCATCACTGTGTTTGAGCATCTCATAGGCTTGCATGTGATAATGTAGCGCTTGTGCTAATAGCTCTCTGTTCTCCGCCACCACACCTAAATTATTGTAGGTTTGTGCGATTTTCTCTTGGTCTTCTAGGGCTTGTGCAATCGCCAAGGCCTGTAAGTAATTTTGTTCGGCTTGCTCTAGTTTCGATTGCCGCCGCAAATTAATGCCGAGCTCCTTGTATATATGGTACTTCCTGTTATCAGTTAGATAAAAGCTTTGTTCCATAAACTGTAAAGTAGAAATGGATTTCGCATGATTCCCCTGCTTTCTATGGATCATGGCTTTAATCAGTAAGGATGCGTATCGAACCGTGTCATCTTGATGTTGTTGAAATTGTTCAATTTTAGCCAAGGCTTGTTCATAGTGACCGGCTTTTTCAAGGCTTCTTAATTCATCGATGACTGCTTGATTGGCATCGCAGCGAAATGCCAAACACAACATGGTTAGAGGTATTAATATAGATAGCGCGCGCATAATTTGCTTTTAATTGGGAAAGTTCACAATAATATTGCGCGAAAAAAGTGGTGGAAATATGGAGCATGTAAAGGGGGTTTACATTTCCAGTTGGTAAAATTTTGCTTTATGACGTAACTCAAATACAGAACAGTTTTTTACTAACTAAGTTAGTAAAAATGTGACCTGTGACACATCTAGTTAGTAAAAATTTGTTTTGTAGCTGTGAGGATGGGTTAAAATTGCCCAGATTATTATGGAGATCAATGATCTTAAATCGATGATCGCGATCTTTCGTGTTTTACTTAGTAAAATGATGATCTAATACGCTCTAGTTAGTTAAAAGCTGATCCCTTAGTGTTACTTGGTAAAATCATGATCTCGGTTGCTTTGCTGGTAACGATAAAAGGGCCTTGCGGCCCTTTGCTATAAGGAACTACCTAAGTAAGATGAACTAGAACTGGTTCATGGTATTGGCTTCGCCACCGGCCTTGAGTGCATTTTCACCGGAAAAGTACTCTTTGTGGGTATCGCCAATATTAGAGCCTGCTAAGTCTTGGTGTTTAACTGAGGCTTGCTCGCGACGAATTTCCTGTCGTTGGACATCGCGCACATAAGCCAGCATACCGGCGTCACCAAAGTAACCTTCTGCCAGAATATCGGTACTCAACGCTGCCGTGTGGTAAGTTGGCAAGGTGATCAGGTGGTGGAAAATACCCGCTTCTCTGGCTGAGTCGCGCTGGAAGCTTTGTACCAGCTGATCCGCTTCTGTTGCCAACTCCGAACTATCAAGTTCAGGTGCCATCAAGACTTTAGCATCTTGACTTGGGTCCGGGTAGGCACTTAAGTCTTTGCCTTGCTCTTGCCACTGTTGATAAACTTGCTCACGGAATTTCAGCGTCCAGTTAAACGACGGTGAATTATTGTATACCAATTTAGCATTAGGTACTTGTTCGCGCACTCGATTTACCAGTTCAGCAATTTGCTCAATGTTGGGCTTTTCGGTTTCAATCCAGAGTAAGTCTGCACCTGCTTGCAAACTGGTTACGCAATCAAGTACCACGCGGTCTTTTTCAGTGCCGGCTTTAAATTGATACAAGCCATTATCCAAACGCACTGGCTTTTGCAGTTCGCCATTGAGTTTTATTGCCATTTCTCCATCGTTTAGATCCGCAGCTGAGCTAACCGGACTGGTATCCAAGAAGCTGGTGTATTGACTCGCTAAATCACCTGGTGCTTTTGATACTGGCACTTTTTGTGTCAGGCTTGCACCTAATGAATCTGTGCGGGCAACGATCACTCCGTCTTCAACACCTAGTTCTAAGAAGGCATAACGAACGGCGTTTATTTTGGCCAAAAAGTCTTCGTGCGGCACGGTGACTTTACCTGCTTGGTGGCCACACTGTTTAGCATCAGAAACCTGGTTCTCAATTTGGATTGCACATGCCCCCGCTTCGATCATCTGTTTAGCGAGTAAGTAAGTTGCTTCTTCGTTACCAAAACCGGCGTCAATATCGGCAATAATCGGCACCACGTGAGTTTCAAAGTTGTCAATTTGGCTAATGATCTCGCTGGTATCTTGACCACTTGCTTTAGCGGCATCTAGCGCTTTGTAAAGGTGGTCTAGTTCACGGGCATCGGCTTGCTTCAAGAAAGTATAAATTTCTTCAATGAGTGCCGACACCGCGGTTTTCTCATGCATACTTTGATCGGGCAACGGACCAAACTCAGAGCGCAGTGCTGCTACCATCCAGCCACTTAAATACACATATGAGCGTTTGGTGGTTTTTTGGTGACGTTTAATGGCCATTAGCATTTGCTGTGCCGTAAAGCCATGCCAGCAACCTAGTGACTGAGTATATTGACTGCTATCAGCATCGTAGGCCGCCATGTCTTCGCGCATCACCTTCGCGGTGTATTTGGCAATGTCTAAGCCGGTTTTAAAACGGTTTTGCAAATGCATACGGCTGGCAAATTCTGGGTTGATTGACTGCCATGTTGTTCCTTGGCTTTGGCAAAGGCTTGCGAAGCGGTCTAACTGAGTTTGATACTGAGACATAATAAACTTCCTTTGAACGGGTGCATTAATCAAATTAATTCTGGTTGTTTAGTTTGCGGCATTGAGCAGAGTGAGAGGTGTCGACGCCGCGCTTAATTAAACACTAGGCCGAACTTTTAGATTTTTTAAATTTATAGTTGTTATTGCGAGTATATTTAACATGAATGGCAAAAGGGGTTTGTTTTTGTCAGATTTGTTTTATGTTTGACCTATCCGTTCAAAAAATTATCAAGGATTTCTCATGAGCAAGTACGTCTCTCACTCCGGCTTTCAAATCGCGACCCCACTTGCGCAATTTGTCGAGCAGTCACTTCTTCCCGGCACAGGCATTGAAAGTCAGCAATTTTGGCAAGGACTGGCTGATATTTTTACCAAGCTGACGCCCATCAATCAGGCACTATTAGCGAAAAGAGATAGCTTGCAACAACAAATTGATGACTATCACAGTGAACACCCTGATTGGCAGGCTGAAGAGTATCGGACATTTCTTGAAGAGATTGGTTACCTACAGCCACAGCCAGAAGATTTTACTATTGAAACGCAACACGTCGAACCGGAAATAGCAGCCGCCGCGGCGCCACAGCTAGTGGTACCTGTTAATAATGCGCGATTTGCTCTCAATGCCGCTAATGCCCGCTGGGGTTCGCTCTATGATGCCTTGTATGGCACGGATGTCTTATCTGAAGAGGATGGGGCTGAACGCACTGCACAATACAACCCCACTCGGGGTTTTAAGGTCATGGCTTACGCTAGGCAGTTTCTCGACCGCGCCCTGCCACTTGAGCAAGGTTCACACATTGAAAGCAGTAACTATGCGATTCTCGATGGCAAGTTGATTATTACCTTAAACGACTCATCTCAGGTCACACTGAAGCAACCAGAGCAGCTGGTGGGGTATCAAGGCGAGCCACAAAATCCCAGTGCCATTTTATTGCGTCATCACGATTTGCACATCGAAATTCAAATTGACCCTCACCACCCGATTGGTCAGGCAGATAAAGCGGGGATCAAAGACGTGGTGTTAGAGTCGGCGTTAACCACCATCATGGACTGTGAGGACTCGGTTGCCGCGGTTGATGCCGAGGACAAAGTGCTGGTATATCGTAATTGGCTAGGTCTTATGCGTGGCGACCTATCTGAAACCTTTACGAAATCGGGTGAAGCCATGACCCGTAGCTTAAATGCCGACCGCAGCTATTATGATTTAAACGGTCAGCGTTTTAGTCTTAAGGGGCGTTCGATGATGTTTGTGCGAAACGTTGGCCACCTCATGACCACACCGGCGGTGCTCGATCAGCAGGGGAATGAGCAGTTTGAAGGGATCTTAGATGCAGTAATGACCAGTTTGGCTGCGCTGCATGATCTGCAAGGCAACAGCCCATTTAAAAACTCCACCGCGGCCAGCATTAATATTGTTAAGCCAAAAATGCATGGTCCCGAAGAGGTGGCGTTTACCGAGCAATTATTCAGTGCGGTAGAGCGGCTCCTAGCGTTACCTAAAAACACCATAAAAATGGGGATTATGGATGAAGAGCGCCGTACTTCAGTGAACCTCAAGGCGTGTATCGCAGCTGCAAAGCAACGGGTAGTCTTTATTAACACTGGCTTTTTAGATAGAACCGGTGATGAAATCCATACTTCTATGCTTGCCGGTGCTGTGCTGCCTAAAGCGCAAATCAAGGGCCAGGCTTGGATAGCGGCGTATGAAGATCAAAATGTCGATATTGGTTTAAAAACGGGCTTTAGCAAAAAAGCCCAGATCGGCAAAGGCATGTGGCCAATGCCAGACAAGATGGCCTTGATGATGGAGCAAAAGCAAGGTCACCCAGAGTCGGGAGCGAATACAGCCTGGGTGCCGTCACCTACCGCGGCAACCTTACACGCCATGCACTATCACTATGTTGATGTCTTTGCTCGGCAGCTAGAAATTAAAACCCGCCAGCAAGCCTCGTTAGACAGTCTGTTAACGCCACCATTAATGCTAGACAACCGTCTCTCGGCAGAAGATATTCAGGCGGAATTGGATAATAATGTGCAAGGGATTTTAGGCTATGTGGTGAGATGGATAGACCAAGGCGTCGGCTGCTCAAAAGTGCCTGACATTAATCACATTGGTTTAATGGAAGACCGAGCTACTTTACGGATCTCCAGTCAGCATATCGCCAACTGGTTACATCACGGCATTTGTACTGCCGAGCAAGTTGAGAAAACATTTCAACGTATGGCAGTGGTCGTAGATGGGCAAAATCAGCATGACTCACACTACCAGCCTATGGTGCAAGAAGGTAAGCCGCTAGGCGAAAACTTGGCCTATAAAGCGGCGATTGCACTGGTGTTTGAAGGCAAACTGCAGCCCAATGGCTATACCGAGCCGCTGCTGCATGCATATCGTCAGGCTTACAAACGCCAACTGGGGTAATGGCTTAGCACCCTGTTAAATTTATTTTTGATGTCAAAGCAAAGGTCGGGTTTCCCGGCCTTTTTTGTAATAAGTCAAACTTATTTTTCTCGAGGTAAAATATATTTGACATTGCTCTGGTTAAGTTCTAGTCTGTAAGTGTAAAAGATATTTAACTTAGAGTATGGTGTATTTAACATGGACAATGACAATAAACTCAAGGCTTTTTTAGACTCTCTTAGTTTTCGTGATTTAACCATCACGGTGGAGTTACTGATAACCGGCTATATACTCTACTTTTATGCGACTGAGTTGCTTAGTGCCAGCACAGTCATGCGCGCAGACCCAAGCTGGGTCTCTGGATTGCTGCTGAAGGTCATTGTTATTTCAATTATTGTTTCTATTGCGGGGCGTGCCTTATTAGTTTTTGTCAGCGATGATAATGTCGATAAGCCCTTAGATGAACGCCAGCGATTTATTGCTTTGGCTGGGCTTAAGCCAGCCTATTGGGTATTACAATCTGGAGTATGTATAGCCATATTCCAATATACTGCAGAAGCACATGGTTGGCCGCAAGGGGCAACTATCGCGGTTCCATTTTTAGCGTTACACATCTTAGTGGTGTCTTTTCTTTTGGCGGAGCTGGTGGGCTATGGAACGCAACTTGTGCAGGCGCACAAGGGAGCGAGTTATGGCTGAGCTGCCAATCAAGAACAATATTAGAAAGCTGCGCTTCTTACATGATGAAATGACACAAAAACAATTAGCCGACTTAGTGGGCGTTACGCGACAAACCATCATGGCCATTGAAGCGGCGAAATACTCCCCTTCTCTTGAAGTGGCCTTTCGAATTGCCAAGGTGTTTAATACTTCTATTGAGTCGGTGTTTGAGTATCAGAGGTAAGACGCCAGTCACTGAACCGTTGATGTTTATTCCCAAATACGGCTTGGATCAGGATTTTTGCTTTTTGCCGCTGCCGCTCTAGGCTCGTGCATTTTTTATTTTTAAAAAAATATAAAGCGCATATTCAATCCGCTATTTTACTGCCGCTGCATAATTAATCTCAGTGATACTGAACATTTCCGCGCAGTTAATAAAACCTTGATCTGATGTCATCCCGGTACTTTTTTAAGGCACTGGGTGTCATTATATGCGCTTGTCATCTATTCTCTTCTTATTGCTAAGTTGTTAATAACCCTGAAAGTCGCAACTTAATTTTATTTCTACTTATGTAATTAAGTTGCTTTGAGGTAACACCGATGGGTTTTAAGAACTGCTATTGTACGTTGTCGAGCAAATAACAGAGGCGCCATGACGAAATTCGATTGTGTGACAAAACAGCTCCAATGGCTGCTACTTTGCTGTGGCTTGATGTTGTTTTGTAGCGCCGCGAGTGCCTGCAAGAAGACCATAAATATTGGTGTGGTTGCCGATTGGCCGCCATTGACGGTATTTGATCAGCATGGTCCATGGGGGCTGGACGTTGAAATAGCGGAATTAGTGTTCCAGCATATTACCATCTGTACCAATTACATCCGCCTTCCCTCCAGTGCAAGAACGTTTGAGGAAATGTCTAAAGGCGTTATTGACGTTGCCCTGATGACCAGTTACACCAAACAGCGCGAGCAATACGGTGATTTTACTCGGCCTTACCGCTTTGAAAGGATGCGGTTGTTTTCGCTGCGCCCTGCCACTGCAATCACGAGCCTAGAAAGCTTGCTGAAACAGCAACGAAGTATCGGTTTAAGTATTGGTTCGTATTATGGTGAAGAATTAAAAAAGCTAAAGCAGATAGAAAGCTATCGAGACAACTTTGTCAGTATTGCCAGTGCAAAAAGCCGAGTTGAAATGCTAATGAGAGGGCGTGTTGATTTCATTGTTGACGATGTCATCACCGGAAGTTACTTCATTAATGAACTGGGCAATCAAGAAGCAGAAGTGTGGCCATATGTGGTGCATGACAATCAAGTGCATATGTTGTTGCGTAAAGGGGCTTTTAATCGGCTCGAACAAGCTCGTATTAACGATGCGATTGGCCAACTAAAACCTCAGATAGAGCTGCTTGTGAATAGCTACCGCAGTGATGGTCACTTTCGCGGCATTTCACCACCGCCATAGTCACGTGATTTCACTGCAGCATATGGTTCTTATGCTGCCTGTTATTTAAAGTGATTGGGTATTAAATCGTTTCGCTCAATGTGGCGGCATTGCTCATTCGCCTCGCAGTTATTTCCCACCGTTTAGCTTTTCCTTTAGATCATGGCAGCCATTTTGGTTTTTTTACTCTCACTTCATACTGCCTTTTATCTGGCGATGAGCCCTTTCAGCGCATAATTTTTCGAGAATTTTAGGATTTATGCCCTCAAATTGCTGCAATTTCCCGAATTTTTGAAATTTTTTTAATATTTTTTGTAACCCGCGAAACCCCTTAGCTATCATGGGATTAAGCTAGGTACACACGTAAAAAAATTGGCTTTTTACAAAAAGTCAACCTTGAAGTCTCATTTTTATCACTCTACCATTTATTTTAATTGAACGGTCAATTAATAAAAAGCTATGCCTAAAGTCGGAATGGAACCTGTTCGTCGTCAGCAGCTAATTGACGCCACATTAGAGTCTGTTGCGGAACTCGGATTACAAGCAACGACCATCAACAGTATTAGTAAAAGGGCGGGTCTCTCATCAGGGATCATTAGTCATTACTTTGGTGGTAAACAAGGCTTAATTGAAGCAACAGTGCGCTACTTATTAAATAACCTTAAGTATGCCCTGCTGGATAAAACCAGCCACAACTGCAGCCCCCTGGAGCGGTTGATGTTTATCGTTGAATCGAACTTTGCCATGGTTCAACAGCAATCTAATGCCACGCGTACTTGGTTGAGTTTCTGGGCGCAGTCGATGCACGACGAAGAGTTACACCGACTACAACGGGTCAATAGCAAACGTTTACAAAGTAACTTAACGGTGTCATTTGCAGCATTTATGACCCGTACCCAAGCACAAGAAGCCGCTGAGTTGGCTGCGGGTATGATTGATGGTTTATGGCTTCGGGCCGTTCTCAGTAAAGCCGACCATCAAGCCTTTGCACACAGCGAAGCACTGGCTAAGCGCTACATTCAATCACTAATAGAGCAGTTTGGAGGATAATGTGACAGTCCCTGTATACCAAAATTTTATTCATGGCCAGTTTTTGGCGAATCGTTCAGGCGATACGTTTGCTGTTAAAAACCCTGCAACAGATGAGGTGATTTACGAAGTCGAAGTCGCCGATGAAAGCATTCAACAAGCTGCCATTAACAGTGCCAAAGAAGGCTTTGCTGTTTGGTCAAAAATGACTCCAATTGAACGTAGCCGAATTTTACATAAAGCCGTTGCTTTATTGCACGAACGCAATGATGAGCTGGCAAAGATTGAAGTGCTAGACACTGGCAAACCATGGCAAGAGGCTGAGTGCGTTGACATTCAAACTGGTGCTGATGTGATTGAGTACTTTGCTGGCCTTGCACCTGCACAAATTGGTTCACAACAGCCTGTAGGCGATGACTTCTTTTACACTCGTAAAGAACCATTAGGTATTTGTGCTGGCATTGGGGCTTGGAACTACCCGCTACAGATTGCGTGCTGGAAGTCAGGCCCTGCTCTTGCCGCGGGGAACGCGTTAATTTTTAAACCTTCAGAAGAAACCCCGCGTGGTGCGATTAAACTGGCTGAAATCTTTATTGAAGCAGGCGTTCCTGCTGGCGTATTCAACGTAGTGCAAGGCGCTGCAGAGGTTGGTCAGTGGCTGACGACTCACCCTGAGATTGAAAAAGTTTCGTTTACCGGTGAAGTGGGCACAGGCAAAAAGGTCATGCAAAGCGCTGCTAGCAACCTCAAGGAAGTGACCATGGAGCTAGGTGGTAAATCACCGCTTATCGTTTTTGAAGACGCCGACATTTCTCAAGCGGTTAGTGCGGCAATGCTAGGTAATTTCTATACTCAAGGTGAAGTGTGTACTAACTGTACACGCGTATTTGTGCATCGTGATGTGTATGATGCCTTCCTTGCTGAACTGAAGCAGCGCACAGAAAATAATATTGTTGCAGGCGATCCGTTAGACCCTAATGTCAATCTTGGCGCGCTTATTTCGAAGCCTCACCATGAGCTAGTCATGAGTTACATCGAAAAAGGCAAAGCTGAAGGGGCCACAGTACTTACTGGTGGCGAAGCCATTCAGCCAGAGTCTGCACCTAATGGCTATTTTGTAGCGCCTACGGTTTTTGTCGACTGCCATGACGATATGACCATAGTCAAAGAAGAAATATTTGGCCCAGTGATGTCAGTGCTGGTGTTCGACGACGAGCAAGAGGTTATCGAGCGTGCTAACAATACCCATCTTGGTTTAGCGGCTGGGGTATTTAGCCAAAACATTCAACGTGCACATCGTGTAATTCATCAATTAGAGGCTGGGATCTGCTGGATTAATAGCTACGGCAACTCTCCTGCTGAGATGCCAGTAGGGGGTTATAAACAGTCCGGTATTGGCCGTGAAAATGGCGTCGAGACACTAGACCAGTATACCCAGACCAAGTCGGTATACGTTGGCATGTGTGATATCGAAAGCCCATTTTAATCGAGGAGTACTATGACTGAGTTTGATTATATTATCGTTGGAGCGGGCTCTGCTGGCTGTGTGTTAGCGAATCGTTTGTCAGAAAACCCTGCTCATAAAGTACTGCTGCTGGAAACCGGTGGCAGTGATAAGAGTATTTTTATTCAAATGCCAACCGCTTTGTCGATCCCTATGAATACCGACAAATACGCTTGGCAGTTCCACACTGAGCCTGAACCATATTTGGATAACCGAGTGATGCACTGCCCGCGAGGCAAGGTATTAGGTGGTTCATCATCGATTAACGGCATGGTGTACGTACGTGGCCACGCGAAAGATTTTGATGAATGGCAGCAACATGGCGCTGAAGGTTGGGATTATCAATCCTGTTTGCCTTACTTCAAGCGTGCTGAGTCTTGGTACTTAGGTGAAGACGAGTACCGTGGTGGCCAAGGTCCACTGGGTACCAATAATGGTAATGAAATGGCCAACCCGCTTTACCGCGCCTTTATCAGCGCTGGTGAACAAGCAGGTTATGCCTTCACCAAAGATTACAACGGTGAACAGCAAGAAGGCTTCGGCCCTATGCACATGACGGTGAAAAACGGCAAACGTTGTTCATCTAGCCGCGCTTACTTAGACCCCATTAAGCACCGTAGTAACCTCACTGTGGTGACTGGCGCCTTAGCGCAAAAAGTCATTGTGGATGACAACAAGGTGGCCAAAGGGTTGGAATACCGCGTTAAGGGCCAAGTAAAAACCGCCACTGCCAACAAAGAAGTGGTGCTGAGTGCCGGCTCTGTTGGTTCACCGCACCTATTGCAGTTATCTGGTATTGGTGACCGTGAGGCACTGCAGGCCGCTGGTGTTGAAGTGAAACATCACTTACCGGGGGTCGGCAAAAACCTGCAAGACCACTTGGAGTTTTATTTCCAATACAAGTGCAAGCAACCGATCACCTTAAATGGCAAGTTAGGGCTGTTCTCAAAAGGCCTAATTGGTGCCCAATGGTTATTAAATAAGTCTGGTTTAGGTGCGACTAACCACTTTGAATCTTGTGCCTTTATTCGCTCTAAAGCTGGGGTTGAGTGGCCAGATCTGCAGTATCACTTCTTACCTGCAGCGATCCGCTACGATGGTAAGAGTGCGTTTGCTGGGCACGGTTTTCAAGTGCATGTCGGCCATAACAAACCGAAGAGTCGCGGCGAAGTGACGATTCAGTCAGCGGATCCGACGGTGGCGCCAAAAATCCTATTTAACTATCTTCAGGCACAAGAAGATATTGAAGGCTTTAGAGCCTGCGTCAGATTAACCCGTGAAATCATTGAGCAAAGTGCTTTTGATGAGTTCCGTGAAAGCGAAATTCAACCAGGTGAGCAGGTGCAAAGCGACGAAGAAATTGATGCCTTTGTCCGCCAAGCGGTGGAAAGTGCTTATCACCCTTCTTGCTCGTGCAAAATGGGTGAAGACGACATGGCCGTGGTGGACTCGAAAACGCGTGTGCGTGGCGTGGAAAACTTGCGAGTCGTGGATTCGTCAATTTTTCCCACCATTCCTAATGGCAACCTAAACGGGCCAACTATCATGGTCGCCGAGAAAGCGGCGGACATGATCTTGGGTAATCCACCTTTAGCTGAAGAAAACGTCAATGTCGCGATGACGCAAAATTGGCAACAAGTGCAGCGCAGTTCGGAGATTTAAATTTGCCACCCGTGTGAGGAAGTTTCGTGCCTCATATGGGACTTGCAGTGGCATGCCGCATGAATATTTCGTGCGGCATTAATGCGAGCTTAGTTTATCTATAATATAAAAACGGAGAAAAAATGAGTTACTTCTATCTATTTTGGGAGGGTGATAATGACAGTATGGCTTAGTGCAGGCATCATTTTCACTCTATTGGCAATCGCCTTTATTTTAGTGAAGTGGGGTAACCTACAGTGCGTCGGTGTGACACCGGTTAAAACGTTTACGTTTATTGCTATCTTATTTACTTCTGGCCTCGACGTTGGCCTTATCATGTTTCCGCTTACGGAGTTTGCGGGTTACGCAGACATAAAAGCAAGCCCAGAATATGGATTTACCAACCCATTAGCCATTGAATTTGGTTTCTGGGGGTTCTTAATCTGGGGGTTCTACTTTCTTACGTGTTTTTATTTCTGCGTAATAGAACCCAAAGTGAAATTCTTTGAAATTCCTTGGGTGAAGTTTATTAATAACCTAGTGATCATTGGTACTTGTGCGTTTACGGCATTCCTACTGCTGTCTAACCTGCCTTGGTATTTACCCAGTGTTGGTGACGGTGAGTCGGTAATTCCGGCCTTCTACTTGATCGTATTTGCCGCCATTGCGTTTGCGGTGTATTCAAGTACTAGCCTTAAGTATGTGCGCTTTTTAAGTATCACTACCACGTGGGTATTTATTGGCTTAATCGCCTTTATGTGGGCTGCTGCGTTCTTGTTTGGCGACAGTGAAATGTCGGCTTACACGGACAATCTAGTCTTACTTGGTGATTACTTTGCCAATATCCATCAGTTTGTCTTGCCACTGAATGATTACCATGAGTTCTACCTATTCTGGTGGTTCGCGTGGAGCATCATGATTGGTCAGTTTACCTCACGCTTTGTGGGTGGTTTGAAGACCTACCAAGTGCTAGCGGCGATGTTGGTATTCCCATCTATTCCTATCGCAGCTTGGTTCAGCGTGCTTTATCACTACCATGAGGCGGGGATCCCAACAACGGGTATCAAGAATTTCGCGATGGTGTTCGTCGGTGTGGTATTTGTAATTAACTCACTTGACTCACTCATTCGACTTTATACCGATAACTTGAACCTAACTGTTAGTCGTTTAGGAAAAAGAAACTATATTTTATTTAATATCGTCGCGTTATCGCTATTGACCTTGCTATTTAAGCTTAACTTCCTGCAGATCCAGTGGGTAGGTGCGTTAGTGATCGGTCTGTTCTTCTCTTGTTTTGCCTATATTGGCTACAGCAAGTTTAAGACCGTGAGCAATATCGATAGCTCACCAAAAGATAATTTAGTCGACTTTAACAAAATTGAATCAGTAAACTAGGGATACAACCAGATGACAACTTTTAAGAAAACACTTTGCGCATTACCTTTAGTATTAGCATCATCGCACGCTGCAGCGGATTGGTCTGCAACACTAACTGGGGTATCTGATTACACCTTTAACGGTGTAAGCCAAACGCAAAACGACCCTGCACTGCAAGGCAGCATTGACAAAGCATTCGACAACGGCGTTTACGCTGGCAGCTGGGCGTCTAATGTTGACTTTGGTGGTGACACCGATCTTGAGTGGGACTTTTACGTTGGCCGTTACCTAGAGCTAAACTCGAACTGGAGTGTTGACTACGGTATCGCTTACTACAGCTATCATGGTGGTGATAACTCCAGTGATGGTAACTACCCAGAAGTATACAGTAAATTTGGTTATGCCAGTGAGTACGGCCAAACTGAGTTTAATTTCTGGTACAGCTGGGATTACTTCGGCACTGGCGCAGGTCACACCATTGCTATGGTAGCGCATACATTCGAGATTGCTGAAGGCCATGCCTTAAGAGCCAGCTTTGATGTGTCTAACTCATTAGATGGTAATAAGTATGCATGGGATGGCAATGACTCTTCTTACCACCATTACCGTTTGGCTTACCAAACCGCATTTAAAGGCTTCAACATTGAAGTGGCTGCAGAAAATACCAACCTAGATTGGGACACGGCTGATGAGCGTGTGGTGTTATCTGTGTCGCGCACATTTGACCTATAAATCAATATAACACCCTGATTGCAACGCCGGCTTATTTAAGCCGGCGTTTTTGTTTATGTGCCGAAAACGGAAAGAGAATATAAAAGGGAAATTATGTATGTTAAAACTAATTTGCATTAGTTTGTTTTTTATGTATCTTAAATAGTGACTTTACAGCGGTTGATGTGGTTGAGCGTAACCCGTGCCGTTATTTTTAACCGAGACAACCATGTAGTAAACATGATTATTACACACCACTATCCATTCTCCCAATTTGCCGCCTCCAGATAAAAGGAAGTGCTGTTGCGGCAAATTATTTCAGCAGCAACAAAGTGTCGACTTCACTGCCCGTTAAATGTTATTCGTTACCAACAAAGACTTGGTTATCCGTTGAAACCTGAGTAAACCACTGCTTTAAACTGTCGATGGCCGCGGTGGTTTTTGCAGCCACGGTATCGCGATGTGGAGTCACAGCATAGACACTATAATGAGGTAAGCTCCATTGTGGGCAAAGTCGCTTCAGGCGACCTGTGGCCAGGTGATGTCTGATCTCAGGCTCCGGCAAGATACCATAGCCAATGCCGTCTAGGGTCAATTGAATACAGGCTTGCATGTTGTTGACCATAAACCTTGGTGCCGACAATGTTAATTGCTCTTGGCTTGACTGATGTTGCAATTGGTAGGGGTTAGTCTTAGCACTAGAGTGACCAATTAGCGCGTGGGCAACTAAGCTCTCAGGGTGTGAAACCTTGAGTTTTGCTAATGGGTGATGGCAGCTCACACAGGGGATCAGCTGCCAGTCAGCAAGGTGTCTGGCAATTAAGCCGGAATCTTGTAAAGGGCCTATACAGATGGCTAAATCGATGCTGTTAGCGATAATATCGATGGCATCATCGGTTAGGGTTAAGTCGACCTTGATTTGTGGAAACTGCTCACTGAGATACTGCAAAGGTTTGCTTAACAACCCGCCACCAAACCCTATGGGGGCGGATATTTTTAGTACCCCAGAAGGCGTGTGTTGTAGCAGCTCCAGTTCATGCTCGGCCTGCTCCGCGGTTTGCAAGATTTGGATTGCTGACTTGTAGTAAATGCTACCTGCCTCGGTAAGCGTAAGGCTACGGGTATTGCGATTAAATAAACTTAAGGCTAAGTCTTGTTCTAATTTACTAATTTGTTGACTCACTGCTGAGGTGGTCATGTGTAATAACTCTGCGGCCTTACTCATACTGCCCACCTCAACAGTTTTGGCAAACACTCTGAGCCCTCGTGTTAACTTCTGATTCATTGTTAAGACCTACTTAAAATACCTTTAAGAAAAACCGCATTGCTCGAAAAGACGCAATCATCATACCATTACAAATGAAAATAATTGCTATTTACTTTATATTCTATCATGGAGGTTTCTCGATGTTGATGGCCTGTCGTAGTTTGGCGCCACTTTCTTTAGCTATTGCAGCTGCATTGCCGTGTTCTAGCTTGGCTCAGGGTGATGTAAAAACACCAACAAAAGAAGCGGTAGAGGTGATAGTCGTCTCGGCTTCTGGTTTTGAACAGCTGTTAAAAAATGCTCCAGCCTCGATAAGTGTTATCGACCAAGAGGAATTACAGCAACGTTTTTATCGTGACTTAACTGACGCAATGACTGATGTGCCTGGCGTCGTGGTGACCGGTGGAGGTGACAGAGAGGATATCAGCCTACGAGGCATGGGCAGCCAATACACCCTTATTTTGGTGGATGGCCAGAGACAAAACTCCCGTGAAACTCGCCCCAACAGTGATGGTCCGGGCGTGGAAGGCGCATGGACGCCCCCTGTTGCGGCGATTGAGCGCATTGAAGTTATACGCGGCCCGATGTCATCTCTATACGGCTCTGATGCCATTGGTGGGGTGATCAATATTATTACTAAAAAGACGCCTGATTCCTGGCATGGTGAGGTCCGCCTTGATACCACCAGCCAAGAGGACAGTCGCTCTGGCAATATTTACCAAGCAAACTTTTTTACCGCTGGCGCCTTGGTAAAAGACACCTTAGGTATACAAGTTTACGGCCAGACCACTCAGCGAGATGAAGATGACTTAGTATCCGGCTTTAGAGGCCGTGATGCCGACACCCTAAAGGTGAAGTTGGCTTATACCCCATCTGAGCAACATGAGTGGCTGTTTGATTACGGCATGGCCTCGCAAACCCTCGATGCCACATTAGGCAAGACGGTGGCCCCATTGGCACCCGGTGAACCGTGTGGACGTCGCGGTTGCCCTGAGTCAACCACCACCGAATACGACAGTGAATCGGTGTCACTGGCGCACAATGGTTATTGGTCATTTGGTAGCTCTCGAACTTACCTAAAGCATGAGCAGTTTGACAATAAATCTCGTGAGATGGTGGTTGAAAACACCAACTTACAATCGTTGTGGACACTGCCGCTGGGTGAACTGCACACCAGCTCTATTGGTGTGGCGTATCTAAAAGAGGATCTAAGCGACAAAACCAGTAACCGGATCAGCGATCTAGAGCAAGTTGATAACGATCAGTGGTCGGTTTTTGCCGAAGATGAGTGGCGTTTAGTAGAGCCCTTTGCCCTGACAATGGGACTGCGCTATGACAAAGATGGTAACTTTGGTGGTCACCTTAGCCCACGCTTATATGGTGTGTTTAATGCGTCAGATAGAGTCACCGTAAAAGGTGGCATATCAAGCGGATTTAGAGCACCAAACCTAAGGCAAAGTACCGCAGCATGGGGACAGGTTAGCCGTGGCGGCAACATTTACGGCAACCCAGATTTAAACCCAGAAACGTCGCTTAATTACGAGTTAGGTGTGTATGTTGACCTCAATGACGGTGTCTCAGCCTCTGCGACGGTATTTTATAATGAATTCGATGATAAGATTTCTCGTGTATCGTGCCCGTTAACTAAGTGCACCGATGGCCCAAATGAATTTGGTTCGTTACCAACTACTTACGTCAATGTCGATGAAGCCATCACCCAAGGGGGAGAAGTCAGCTTTACCGGTCAGTTAACTAAGCAATTAAAGCTCAATGCCAACTACACCTATACCGACTCGGAACAAAAAACCGGCGCCTATGCTGGCAACCCACTAAATCAGTTGCCGAAGCATTTATTTCAAGCTTCATTGAACTATCAACACAGCGATGCCTTAAGCAGCTGGCTGCGCTTCCATTATCGCGGCGAGGAAAGTCAGCCTGTGACTGGGCCATCACAGCGTAGCTTAGTTGCGCCTTCCTATAATTTTACCGATCTGGGGGCCAACTATCAGCTCAACCGCAGTATCAAACTCGGTGTTGGGGTGTATAACCTGTTTGATGAAAAGATCACCGAAGCGGAATACGGTTACATTGAGGACGGTCGTCGCTACTGGGCCTCATTGGCATGGAGCTTTTAATGACGAGCTCACGTCAGCGAGCCAAGCGCCCAAAAAAACGGCTGAAAAAGCTATTTGATTGGCGCACGTGGCATTGGATGAGTTCAGCGGTTTGCTTAGTGGGTTTGCTGCTATTTGCCCTGACGGGGATCACTTTGAACCACGCCAGTGAGATTGAGGCCAAGCCTCATACTCAGGCCCATGAAGCCGTGGTGCCGGAAGCGCTGCTGTCAGCACTAAAAGCATCGGCAGCAAACAATACCTTACCGCACAGTTTTGTGTCCTGGTATCAATCGCAAACCGGCGCGACCTTACCTGCTCTAAAACAGCTGCAGTGGAGTGACTATGAGCTGTATGTTGCTATGCCGCGTGCAGGTGGCGATGGTTGGTTTAGTGTTGCCCTCGACAGTGGCGAGTTTTATCAAGAAATAACCGATCGGGGTTGGGTTTCCTATCTCAACGATCTTCATAAAGGACGCAATACAGGATTTGCATGGCGTATGTTTATTGATGTTTTTTCACTAGCGTGTGTGGTTTTTTCAGTGACTGGGTTATGGCTGTTGTATAAACATTCCAGAGCCCGGAAGTCGACTTGGCCGCTGGTGGCTGCAGGATTGGTATTACCCGCTTTGGTGTTGATGTTTCCGGCTCATGCCAAAGCCGATACCCTGGAAGTGAACATTCCGCGTCTTAATGTCGCAGAGTACCATCCTCCTTATGTCGCCGTTTGGCTAGCGAATAGTCAACAGCGCCGCGTGCTTGATATTGCCATTTGGTACGACATTAACCTGGCGCAGCGCGAGGGAGAAAAGTGGTTGAAAGATATGCGCTTATGGTGGCGTCGCAGTGGCCGCAGCTTATCTCTACCGATTGACGGTGTCACAGGCGCAACCAGGCGGCCCGGTAAGGCCACAATAGATCTATCACCGTGGCAAGAGGAATTTAAGGCTCTGCCTAACGGTGACTATACCCTGTTTGTCGAAGCTGCCCGTGAGCTGGGTGGTCGCGAGGTCATTAAGCTACCTATCTCATTGCCAATCACCAAACCTGTCACTGTGATTGCAGAAGGTAAGTCTGAGCTTGCCACAATAATGTTAACTATGGAGCCCTAATTTTGAAAATTTCATCACTCGTTTCTACTGTTTTAGTTGCACTCGCTGCCTACAGTCCACTTAGTGAAGCCCACCGAGTGTGGATCAAACCCAGCACCACTGTGGTATCTGGCGACAGTGAGTGGGTGACCTTTGACGCAGCAATTGCCAATGGTATTTTTAATCCCGATCATTACGCTTATCCTGTAGAGCGGTTGACTGCCCTCTCTCCTTCGGGAAATAACGTGGCTCTGCAAAATAAAGCAAAGTTGAAATACCGCAGTGTCTTTGATCTAGAACTCACTCAGCCTGGTACCTATAAAGTCTTCAATCAAAGTCGTTCGCTAGTGGCACGTTGGACTGACAGTGATGGCAAGAAGCATTATTGGCCAGGTCGTGGCAAAGTGGCAACACTGGCTGACTTTAATCAACAAGTGCCGAAAACAGCAGAGGATTTACAGGTTACCGATGTCGCCAGAAGACTGGAGGTGTTTGTCACCTTAGGCGCGCCTAACCAAACTGCTCTAAAACCCACAGGTAAGGGATTGGAACTTAACCCCATTAGCCACCCTAATGATTTATATACTGGCGAAGCCTTTACTTTACAGTTCACCATGGATGGAGAAGCGGCTGAGGGAGCTGAAATGACCCTTGTACGTCAAGATGAAAAGTACCGTGATAAGGCCTCGGCCAATAAATACACTGCGGATGCCAATGGTGAGGTAACCATGACATTGTCGCAACCTGGAATGTATTGGCTTGAAGTTGAGTACCAAGATGAACGCGCACAAGCCCCTGCGAGTAAGCGTGTTGGCAGTTATGTCACCACACTTGAGGTATTACCGCTTTAATAGCGTAACCGTCCAAAGTAGCTAGCGGCACAGCAGTCGCCGTAAGCTACGTCAGTTTAGTGGTTATTACAGAGACGCCACTAAGTGCCAAAGGGGGAGGCGTTCCTTCCTCCCCCTTTTTTTATCAGACGTTAGGCTATAACACCCCAGTTGTGGTCAAAGTCATAGTCCTAACCTCCTCGAGTTGCTGACAAAAATAATCATTATGGCTGACCAGCATAAATCCGTTTGGGATTTGGTTTAACACCGCCGCAAGCTCGAGCTGCGCGTTAATATCGAGGTGATTGTCTGGTTCATCGAGCAATAAGTAACCCTCTAACTGGATGGCGATAATGATTGCCGCTTTTACTTTTTCTCCACCACTTAATTGCGCTATGGGCTGAGATACCTGATTTACAGTGATCCCGACGCTGGCAAAAGCGGTGATGATTTCATGTTGCGGTTTATCGAGTCGGCGACAA
This sequence comes from Pseudoalteromonas 'SMAR', assembly GCF_048515945.1. Lineage (NCBI taxonomy): Bacteria > Pseudomonadati > Pseudomonadota > Gammaproteobacteria > Alteromonadales > Pseudoalteromonadaceae > Pseudoalteromonas > Pseudoalteromonas 'SMAR'. The sequence goes on along the minus strand of NZ_JBLWMW010000001.1, from coordinate 248,298 downwards.
GCGGCATCAAGTAAACTGCACTCATCGCTTAACCAGCTGCAATGTTGATCGAGGTAGATCATCTCAGTCGGACAAGCAATGCGGCCGTGGACAATATCCAATTGCCCTGCCAGAGTTTTTAGTAATACAGACTTTCCTGTGCCATTGTCTCCTAATAAGCGCAGACGGTGAGCGGTGGTAAAACGCACATTTAGCGGTGGCTGCTGTACATAAGGCAGTTGCGCATCGGCCAGCTCAATAACGGCCCTACTCTGAGTTGCTTGGTTAAAGTAAAACCGCTGCTGTTTATCGTTATAATACTGTGAGTCTTGCTTAAGTTGCTGCTGTGATTGCTGCAATTTATGGCTTTGCTGGGCCAACCGTTTAGCGTTTCTATCTGCTTTAAAGTCAGCCTCTAATTTGCTTTGACTGCCAGCACGTACCTTTTGCTTGCCTTTGGATTGTTGCCGTTGCTGTTGGGCTTGAGCTTTGTGTAAGGCCTGTTGTAATGCCCGAGACTGGGCTTTTTGTGCCTGATGATGTTGTTGCAACTTACGCTGTTGTTGAGCAAGGCTTTGCTGCAGCGCGGTAAATCCTAGGGAATGATGTTGTATGGCACCGTCTTCCAGGTAGAGAATATGATCCGCTGCATCTAATAACACAGGGTCATGGCTGACAATGGCGACCCCAGCGCTGTGTTGCTGCAATTGCGTGGCGAGCCAATGACGATGCTTACTGTCCATGTGGTTACTGGGCTCATCTAACAACAAGATAGCAGGCTCGCTAAGCAATGCGGCGATAAAGCTTTGCATTCGTTGACCTGGGCTTTTGTCCGTAAAGGGGGTTGTCAATTGTAATTGTTGTGGCTGCAATTGCGCCTGCCAACGGTGCTCAAGTTGCCAATCATCGGCAATGATAGCAAAGTCATGGGGATCCGCTTGACCGCACTGAGCACGCTGCAGCGCGTTGAGTTTTTGCTCGACCCCCAGCATTGCGGCAATCGAATTAAAGCGATGTGCGGCATCTTGTGGCAGGTAATAATATTGACCTTGGATTTGCAGATGCCCTGAGGTTAGTGGCGTTTGTTTTGCCATCGCCGCTAGTAGGTGTGATTTACCTGCGCCGTTGGGCCCAGTGATGGCAATAAACTGTTGGGTGAGATTAACATCGAGGTGTTGAAAAAGGGGGCGGCCATCAGCCAGCATGATCCCCGCATCTTTTAACTGTATTCTTGGCATACCAATATGCTCCTAGTTAAAGGCGTGCAGAAGCGAGTAGTATTAGACCCAAAGTTACGTTGGTTGAAGAAGGTGGGCATCACAAAAATACCAAAGCCTTGCACTGGAAAGAAAAATAAATTCGACAGTTACAATAGGCTTAGTTATTCATGGTGATGGCGGCTCCTGAAATAGAATGATGAGGTCGATGCCTGACAATATTTTGCAGGCATCCTAGGTAATGTCAAGTGTTATGGCGTGAGCGTCAGAAATGGTTTAACTGCGGTACCAATGGCTAAAGCAATTAAGACACTGATGAGTGTGCCAAGCATCACATACTCGGTGAGCTTGGGGTCACGACTTTGCGTTAAGTCACCAAAAATTGCTGCCTAGATAGGCTTTGCGAGGCAACAATATCGGCGGTGATCACGGCATAAAAAGGTGATGGTATCATTTTATGTAACTTATATTGGTTACTTTTTAAAAGGTAACTAAAAATGGTTACATAATTGTGGGGGACAAAGCCCGTAAATGCAAGTCACGAGTGCACAGTGTCATTATGCCTAGGGTAAGGGGTCATCGCTAATAGTAATCACTCTTTCGCACAGTAAGACAAAGCGATATTTGCAGCCCGATGATGCTTACAGGCTGTAATCATCGATGCGGGCTATGTGGCTTATTTTACAAGCAGTATTGCGAGATAATTTTATACACTTGATTGATGTTATCTCCTGCTTTAAATTCTTTACTGATGGGGGTGGGATCAGAGCCTATCCAAATTTTTAACTCAGCATCTAAATCAAAATGGCCCGCAGACTCCTTACTGAATTTAGTAATTTTACTGTAAGGAATACTGAGCATTTCCACTTTACTGCCAGTCATGCCTTGTTTATCGATTAAAATTAAACGCTTATTGGTAAAAATAAATAAGTCTCGGATAACCTTATAGGCTTGCGCGACTTCTTCATCTGCAATTAACGTATCGGCTAATAGCTCGTCGATGTCCTTGCCTTCTACTTCGCTGGCATTTCCCATTAATCCACTCAATAGTCCCATTGCCTTGCTCCTAATCTATGCTTGCTGTTGCTTTTCAGTACTGTGTTAAGTTAATTACGCCATTCATCTTAGCGAGATACTTACTGTGGTTATTAACGCGATTTGGCGACCTCTTAAAAAAGCATCGCAAAGCGCTGTAAATAACTACAGAAAGTCTTTTATAGAACAAATTTTGCCATCGCGAAAGGCATATTCTGAGCGACCTTGCAGTGAAATGGTTTGCCCTGCCTTCATGCCATTCGCTAAATCATGGGCTAACTTCGCATGGTAGCTAGATTGCACAATAACCATGTCGTTGTCTGCGGTGGTGCTCGAGATGGTCTGCTGGCGCTCACAGAACAACTCAGCGGCTTGCTTTACCAGCTCGGCAAACTGCGTTTTAGTGGTTGTTCTAGTGATTACTTCGCCATTAGCGTGGTTTTCAAAAATGATATCGTCGGTCAGCTTCTCCAGCATGCTGTCAATATCGAACTGGTTGTAGGCTGATATATAGCCTTTCACTAGATGTTCCATTTATCCTCCTTGGATGCAGGTGACTCCTTCAAGCTTAGGCTGAATTACTTATTTTGACAGTATTAATAACAAAAACAGCGGTTGAATTTTCTTTTGCTACTCAGAGGAAGTGATAAGCCATGGTTCTTTTAGCGGGACTCGGGTCGCTGAGCTGAATCCAACAAGCTTATTTTAAATCAAAATTTAGTGCTTAAATTGCTGTTATCTTGAACATCAAGACGGTAACTTCGGTGAATATATGGGTATTTGGATAGTATTACTTGGGCTGTTTCCTGTATGGGTATTTGCAAGTGAACCGATCCTGCCACTCGAGCCAATAGCAACACTCGACGCTAATAAAGTGGCATTAGGCCGAACGTTATTTCATGATCGGCGGTTATCAAAAGGTGACCAGATCAGCTGTGCTTCATGTCACCGCTTGGCGCTTCATGGTGCTGATGTAAAGCCCCTTTCCACTGGGGTTAATGGTCGCACTGGCGAGTTAAAAACCCCAACTATTTATAATGTGGTGTGGAATGTACGCCAGGCTTGGGATGGTAGTGCCGGGTCACTGTATGAACAAGTTGAGTCACCGATTGAAAATCGCAACGAACACGACATGGAGTGGCCTTTGCTGGTGGCGAAGTTAAACCAAGATAAGACCTTGGTAAAAAAGTTTAATGCAATTTACCCAAAAGGATTAACGAAACACAGTATTAAAGATGCTATTGCTGCCTATGAAAGCTCCCTAGTAACGACCGATGCGCCTTTTGACCTCTGGTTACAAGATAAGGGCTACAATTTACCTGAGGTAGTGTTGGCTGGGTATGATCTGTTTAAGCGTTATGGTTGTATTAGTTGTCACCAAGGGCGAAATGTCGGTGGTAATATGTTTGCTAAAATGGGGACCTTTGGTGATTATTTTGCTGATCGAGGAACTCGTGTGACGCAATCTGATTTTGGCCGCTATAATGTAACAGGAAAGGAAAAAGATAAATTTGTTTTTAAAGTGCCGAGTCTACGACTCGCCAGCAAGCAATCTTATTTTTTTCATGATGCCAGTCATGCCAGTTTAGAAGCGGCGATAGCCACAATGGCAAAGTACCAACTTGGTCGCTCTTTACCTGCTTCTGACATTAGCAAAATCGCCGCATTTATTGGTAGCTTAGCAGGAAAACACAAAGAGATGGACGTGGACAGTATAAATGAAGAATAAAGCATTCGCTGGAGTGCAGGCGCTTTTATTGTGTGTGCCTGTGGCCTTGTTTTCCTATTTTTACTCTCAGCAAGAGGTGAGCGGACAAGCTCATAAGGCGCGAGTGGCCTTGTTAATTGAGGCCAAAAGCTTAGATGCCAAATTAGATACTGCGGTACTGCAAATGCTCAGTGCGCAACTCAACCAGTACGACAGTTTGGCGCAACTGACCCACGCTGTAGAGCAACTAACACGGCCAGAGTCGGTGGAGTTATTCGAGCAAACCCCAAGTGCCATTCAACATCAGTTCAAGCAGTATCTGCAGCTGTTGCAGCAAAAGTCTGAACAACTCGAGTCAATTAAAACAGCCGCAGCTACGATTCGCAACAGTGTCTTGTATCTTCCTGAACTTATTGCTGAGTTGGAACAAATTAGTCCAGAACATGCAGAGCTTGCAAATAAAAACTTAACTCAGCTGATGCTGAGTGAACTCTACCAAGGTACCCAAGCAAAGGCCCTGACGCCTTTGTCTGGCACGCAACTTAGCCAATTGGTTAACCGCCATTTTGATGTGGCTACCGCTGCAGGTACTGAGCTGAGCGACGCCAAGCAGGCTTTTTTAGCTATTCCTACCGAGCAAGCCTTTAGTGAACTCAACAGCGCCTATAATCATTTTTATACCACAACCATTGAAGATGCTAGACACCTAAGTGAGGTGTTATTGGCCATCGCCATATTATTGTTTTTGGTGTTGATCATTGCTGCTAATCGCTTAAACGCAGCGAAAAGAAAGATTCAAAGTACCAGCCAAACACTCTCCGACGCCGTAGCACGATTAACTGAGGGCTTTGCGTTATTTAGCCGCGCTGGGAACCTAATGTTATGCAACAAAGCTTGGCGCAGTCATTTTGGCTTTACTGACGAAGACGAGTTACCGCAAAAGCTCAGTGACTGGCAGCAACGTTTTGCGGCGTTTTTTTGTGATAATGCCAACCTGCATAAAACCGACAAAGGGGCTTGGTTACAGGTTAAACAGACTGAAACCCACAATGGCGGACAAGTGTATGTTAGCGTCAACGTTTCTTTGTTTAAGCAAGCCGAAGAAGAGTTACGCAAATGGGGTCATGCCATTGAGCAAAGCCCCTCCTCCATTGTCATTACCGACACCCGAGCGCGTATCGAATACGTTAACCCTAAATTTGAAAAGATAACCGGTTACAGCCTCGATGAAGTGAAAGGTAAAACGCCCAAAATGCTCGGTGCGGAGCAAAGCTTTACCGATAATAAGCAACTGTGGCAAGCGATAAATAGCGGTGAGGTGTGGCGAGGGGAGTTCCATAACCGCAGAAAATCAGGGGATTATTATTGGGAGTATGCTTCCATATCGCCCATTAAGAACCAGCAAGGTGAAGTGATTAACTTTATTGCCATTAATGAAGATATCACAGCACAAAAACGCGCCAGTGCTCAGCTCAAAACCGCGGCTGCGGTGTTTAATGCCACCCAAGAGGGCATTATGACCACCAATGCTAAGTTGGAAATCACCGCCATTAATCCTGCTTTCACTAAAATAACCGGCTACCAAGAACACGAGGTGATTGGCAAGAAACCCAGTATTTTAAGCTCAGGCAAACATGACAAACACTTTTATGAGCAGATGTGGTCAACGCTGGAAAGTAAAGGCCATTGGGCCAGTGAAATTTGGAACAAGCGCAAAGACGGCTCTATTTATCCAGAGTGGTTGGCCATCAGTGTGGTAAACGATGACAAAGGCCAAGTACAGCAGTATGTCGCCATTTTGTCGGATATGACAGAGCGCAAAGCGCAAGAAGAACAAATTGAATATCAGGCCTATTACGACGTCTTAACAGGGCTGCCTAATCGGACTTTACTGCTTGAGCGCATCGAGCAAGACATTAAGCGCATGTCACGTACAAACCATCACAGCGCGGTGTTATTTATCGACTTAGATCGCTTCAAGCGTGTTAATGATACCATGGGCCATGAAGCTGGAGATGCCTTACTGATCGCGGTCGCGGACCGCTTGAGTGATCTTATCCGTAAAAGTGATACCCTAAGCCGCTTTGGTGGTGATGAATTTGTGTTATTGCTTAGCCAAGTTGCTCACCCCGACCACGCAGCACAAGTGGCGGATAAAATTATTGAAGCGCTCAGTGCGCCGTTTGATATTAGTGGCTTTGAAGTCTTTACCGGAGCCAGCATTGGTATTGCCATTTTGCCAGAAGACGCGCAAGATCATAAAGAGTTGTTACGCTTAGCTGATTTGGCCATGTATAAAGCCAAAGAAGCCGGCAGGCACCAATATCATTTCTTTGCCCAAGAAATGCAAGAGCAGGTCAATCGCCGTGTTGAGTTAGAGCAACATTTACGTACGGCATTAGAGCTGCAAAAACTCACAGTGCATTATCAGCCGATCATTGATATTGCTACTGGGAAATTGTATGGCGTTGAAGCCTTAATGCGCTGGCCGACTGACTTTGGGGACTTTATTTCACCGGCTGAGTTTATCCCCGTTGCTGAAGAAAGTGGCCTAATTGCACCGCTTGGCGAGTGGCTATTGTTACAGGCGTGCCGCGACATTCAGAGTATGAACGTGCAATTGGGCATGAACTGTTGCCTCACAGTAAACGTTTCCAGTCAGCAATATCGTTTAGGGTTTAATGCCACCACCATTAAAAAGGCCATGCAATCCTCAGGATTTCGGGCCCATAATTTAACTCTCGAGATCACTGAAAGCATCCTGTTGGAAGACGACAATGCCGTTACCGATTGGTTACAAAGCTTAAGGGCAACGGGTGTAAGTTTAGCAATCGATGACTTTGGTACCGGTTATTCTTCACTGAGTTATTTAAAGCACTTCCCCATCAATACCTTAAAAATCGATCAAGGGTTTATTCAAGACCTCGACCAATGCCAAGATGCTGCCGTGCTGGTTAATGCTATTTTATCCATGGCGCGAAGCCTATCGCTGCATGTGATAGCGGAAGGGGTTGAGCAAGAAGGACAACTCGCGCGTTTGAAAGAGCTAGGTTGCCAGCACGTTCAAGGTTTTTACTTTGCTAAACCCATGAGTATAGAAAACCTTAAAGTATGGGTAGACGAGTTTGCCATTAAAGAAGAAAAACCCGTCCATAAACTATGGCTGGGGTAATGAAAAGCCTGTAGCTGGAGCTATCAATTTAGGTCGGCTGCCTCACTATTTGATTGAGGCAACCCTGGGCAAGGTAAGAGTTACATTAGTAAGCTCCGTCACTGTAAGTTAGTTCATAGCTATGGCTGTAAATTTTTAAAATATTGCCGAACGGATCTTCCATATAAATCATGCGATAGGGTTTTTCACCAGGGTAGTAGTATCTCGGCTTTGCCATGCGCTTTTTACCTCCCGCCGCGACGATCCGCTCTGCTAGACCTTCTACGTCTGGGTCTTGAACGCAAAAGTGAAATACGCCTGTCTTCCAGTATTCAAAGTTGTCTTCGGGGTTCTGTTGTTGTTGGAACTGAAATAATTCAACGCCGATACGATCGCCAGTGGATAAGTGGGCAATTTTAAAGCGTTGCCAGCCCACGCCAAACACATCGGTACACATTTCACCGATGGCACTATCATCTTCAATAATTTCAGTTGGCTTCATAATTAAATACCAACCTAAGACTTCAGTGTAGAATTTTACTGCGGCTTCAAGGTCTGGCACTGAGATACCGATATGTGAAAAACTTCTCGGGTAAGTATTAGTCATTTGCTGTCTCCTCATTGATGTTGGTGACAGCTTAATTCTGTTGTGCTATTAAGTTAAATTATCATTTTTTATATTTTTAAGTACACTTTGTAATGATAAATACCACTTGGCTGCGAACATTTTGTACCTTGGTAGAGCTTGAGCACTTTACTCGTACCGCAGAGCAGCTTTATATGACGCAATCGGGTGTCAGTCAGCACATTCGCAAGCTAGAAGCGCAAGTCGGCACAGGCTTGCTGATAAGAGAGGGTAAGCAGTTTTCTTTAACTGATGCGGGCAAACGTCTCTATCAGCAAGCCCCTGATGTATTGTTGGCACTAGAAAACTTGGCGCAAAGTGTACGGGTCGACTCCCCTTATATCGGAGAAGTAAAGGTAATGAGCCCCGGAAGCATCGGACTGAAACTCTACCCTGCACTCCTTGAATTGCAACAACAGCATACTGAGTTGACTATAGATCATCGCTTTGCGCCAAACCAAGACATAGAGCGAGCGATACTCGATAACCGAGTTGATATTGGATTGATGACTGCTTCCAGTACACAGCCTAATATTGACAGCGAGCTTATTGGTGAGGACACTCTGGTGCTAGTAACGCCAGCAAAGCTATGCAACCCCACGTGGGAAAAATTACAGCAACTTGGGTTTATCGACCACCCTGATGGTGGCCATCATGCCAGTCTGTTATTAAGTCAAAACTTTGCCGAGTTTCAGCGTATTGAGGGAATAAAAAAATCGGGGTTTTGTAATCAAATTAGTTTAATAGCTGAGCCTGTTAGCCGGGGGCTTGGGTTTACGGTATTGCCGAGCCAAGCGCTGGCCGGCTACGCTAATCAGCATAAAATTAGCCTTCATACCTTGGCACATCCGGTGAGCGAACCCCTGTATTTGTGTACCAAACGCATGGCGAGTTTACCCCGTCGCGTAGAAACGGTGCGCAAGATGATCACCGCATTACTGACAAAATCAGCATGATAATAAATGTGCTTTACGTCGTGGCCTGATTGCGCTTAGGCAGGCGCTGATAACCAATGCGCTCTGCAAAGGTGCCTTTGAGTTGCTGATGTTGACTCGGAAACTGGGTATTGAACAAGGTGATGCTGTGGTCCTCGACAAAGTAAAACGCCAGTTGTTGCATACGCTGTGACCAATGAATAGCGTCGTTTAAGTTGCATGCTAGCAGCACACTGAGTTCACGGTACTGCATGTGCTTATCACCACCCCACAATAGTTGATAGGGACTTTGCTGGCGCTGTAAAGCCCCTTGCCAAAATCGCGTAATGCGACGGTTAGCCGCTACAGAGTAAACCTTGCCAAGCGGATTCCACAAACTGATAATGGCCCCTTCACTATCGGGGCTTAATGGCTTAATGGGGCGAAAAAAACAGTCAGTATAAATTGCCCAGCGTGACGGCTCGATAATCATAAGTTGGCTCAAATTGGGTGTTTTATACTTGATAGCTTACTAGCAATAAAGCAAAAACACTAAGGCACAAGCACCGCCAAGCGTTTACGTTCATTTGGACTAAAGTCGTTGCGCTTAAGCCGTGCTATTTCCTGCTTTGCCCTAGTAGTATCACCATACTGAGCATGTATTTGCGCTGTTTGGGTGACGAAAGCTTGCACTCTACTTTGCCATTGTTGTTGCTGCTGCTGTGCTTGCATTAATCGAGTAGCAGCCGCTGTTCCCACCTTATCGGCCAGCTCATTATAACTCATTGTTTGCCATTCCTTAGCGAGCCGTTGTAATTGCTGTTGTTTAGCCACAATCGCTTGGTCATCTTCATTTAATTGGCTTATATGGGTGACAATTAATTGTGCTTTTTGTGCATCACTTTGACTCTGATCAGCCAAAATCTGCCAACGCGCTAATGCGTGCTGGTGCCAGTCATTTTCGTCTGCAAACCAAACCGCTATGAGCTGGGTTGAAAAAAACTGCCGTTGTAGGCTGGTGAGTAGTTCCAAGCGCTCGGCTAAATTGAGGGTATCATCAACACTGGTAAGCGCTTGTCGATACCTCAAATAACGCTGTGCCAGAGGCTGTAAGCACTGAGGCAGTGATGATAGCTGTGTTTGCCACTGCGCGGTGCGTTGCTGCTGTTGTAGCTGTAGCACCCAGTCATCCAGCGTATGCTTATCTGCTAAAGTGATTGCTGGGCATGTATCCGGGTTATTAACCTCCACGCTCGCCAGAGGTGCTTGGCTGAGCTTAAGCTCTGTGACCACTCTGTTATCACTGTCGTTACTTGCAATCGGTGGTGCTTTTTTAGAGAGTCCGCCCCACCAGCCGATGGTGAGGCAGACTATCAATGCCGTTATCCAGTACTTCATAGGTTTAATGCTTTTAGCCGAGCGACATGTTGGCGATATAAGGTTAATGGATCCGTTTCAAATAGGTGGTGGATCCCAAGCGTCTGATTAACCTGATCTAAATGATTCATTTTGAACTGATTGCCGATCACAAAGCCGAGGTTACTTGAGCATGCCGAAACCAGTCCATCATTGGGCTCATCAAATACTTGGGAAAATAAAGCCAGGGCATTGTCTGCGGGATCAAAGACATTGGTCCACGCTTTACTGCCACTCCAAGAAAAGTAATGCACGCCATTGTCAGCCAGACTTTGCCGCTCTCCACAGTATTGTGCTGGAACCCCTTCGGGATACTTTTGATTAAACGCTATTGAGCCAGAAGTGGTCAGCGCTTCTAGTGCCTCAATGGCGTCTTTGGGTGCGGTTGCTTTGCCGGAGAGCAAATCGATTAATCCAGCTAGGCCATTGGCTAAACTAGCAAGAAACTGCTCTGAAAAAGAGTCGTTATCGACGTTGCCGCGGACCACATCGGCAAAGCGACTGCCCCAGTTAACACCACCGATACTGGTCACTGAGGCCACCCATTGTGGTTTCACTGAGGCGACATAACGAATGGTTTGCGCTCCTTGACTGTGCCCTATTAGGTTCACTTTGTCTTTGCCGGTAATGGACCTGATTAATGCCACTTGCTGCAGCAACTGCTCCCCTCGTAATTCGGAATTATGGGCGGACGACACTTCTGCAACATGGACGTCTGCGCCCACCGCCTGCATTGCTTGTGGCACACGGTAGAAATAATCTACCCCAAGTAAGTTATCAAAACCAAATAAGCCGTGTACTAGTACCACGGGGTATTGCAGTGGCTCATTGCTGTAGGCAGGTTTAGCTAGCAACAGCAGTGCCGTCAGGGTGAGTGTAATTATTTTTTTCATGTACTTGCTCCAATTATTACAAAATAGTAACAAAATACACTGTAGAACAGGCTGGTCAGAGGTCAAGCTAGAATGGTAAAAAGTTAAGGTTTTGTTAATTTTAAGGGCGAGGAGTAACTCGCCCAGGGGGCTTTATTGGCAGTTGGCGTTGGGGTATGACGTTAAGTCGCCTAAGTGAGCTCGGTAGCTGTCTGTGGTGATGGCGGTGGTGCCATAGTGACCAGCATCAGGACCAATGGTGAAGGCATCACTTGCTGGGATCCCCGCAGTAATAAAGGCTTCGGCATCGGTTTTTGCATTGCCATAGGCACGAACAATGTCCAACCCTTGGGCTTTAAGGCGATTAATTTCAGCGGTTTTGTATTCAGCCGTTTTAAACAAACTGGTCTCATTGCTTAACGAAGTGCGTAAGAAACCTTGCGGTAACCCCATCCATTCTAGCCAGCTGCGGGTGCCTTTGGCATACCAATAAACTCGTGCGGTTAAGTACACTGGCTGATAGCCGCGGTCGAGATAGTGATGTACTAAATCAAAGGCTGCGTCTTTGGGGTCGGCATACTTAATGCCCGTATAGTCGCCGATTTGCTCAGCATCAGATTGCGTTAAGGTGCCATCAATATCAAATAGCACGGCTTGAGTGCCAGGTTCCACCACCGTAACAAATCCTTCTGCGCCAGTGCCATCAGCGGGTACGCCTGCGTATACACGGTATTGCCCAGCGGGTAAGCCTGGTAAGGTGATAAACGCTTTGCCATCACCGTTGGTGGTTTGCTGGCCGACATAGCGCCATTGGCTATCCGTTTCACCGCGATAGTAAAACTCTACCGTTTCAAACTCTAAGTCTTTGTGGCTGACGCTGCCGTGATCGAATTTTGCTGTAAGCTGAATCGGTTGCTCTGCAGCGCTAATTTGGTCGTGCACCATATGGTAGCTAGGCAGCCAAGAAAGGTAACGATTGAGTGGGTTGTTAAAGCTACGATCTGTCATATCTGGGGCTGTATAGCGGGTCTCTAGCTCAACTAAGTTAGGACATTGTGGGTTGGCAACAGCGCTGCTAGCACAGCATATCGCTGCGGCTAAAAAAGAGTATTTCATGCACGACTCCAAGTTATATTTATGTTAATTGAAATTCAGGTGAACAGCACAGGTGGCTGAAACCTAAAGGTAGAGCATAAACTCAAAGTGTGTCAAAAATGTTAATTAAATGTTTTTGTTGAGTCTGGTAGAGGTGAAGAGCAAAGTGTGAGCCAACGCTAGGATATGGTTGGCTCGCAACGTTAAGACACTATTCTAGTCCTTGCCAGAGCAAATCAATCATGGCTTTAGTGCTTATTTCGCGGCACCCTTGACGGTTTGCACCTGACCACAAATGGCTAAAGTCACCGCGGCCTTGTGACTCTGCGGCTGCTCTTAGGGGGGCTAAAGCCGCCGCTGCATAGGGGAAATCAGGCACATCTTTAGACATATAGTTGAGCTCGACCATGAGCTTATTCTCAATGCCACGAGCGGGTTTTCCAGTGAAAATATTGGTGATGGCAGAAGGGGCGGCTAACGACTTTAATGCGGTTCGATGCACTGCTGAGGTATCGGCTTCATCACAGAGTAAAAAGCATGTACCCACTTGAGTGCCGCAGGCACCCAAATCATGCATCATTTTTACATCATGATGTGAGGCGATGCCACCGGCGGCAACCACTGGAATGCTCAGGGCATCGGCCAGAATTGTGACCAGCTGCCTAGTATGCAGCTGCGATTGCATGCGCGCGGAGGTGAAGGTCGCACGATGGCCACCGGCTTCAATTCCCTGTGCAATCACAATATCAGCGCCATGCTGTTCAAGCCACTTACCCTCTTCTAAGGTGGTGGCCGAAGACAAGATGGTGGTTCCCCACGACTTTATCAGCTCAACTAACTCAGGGCTTGGAAGGCCGAAATGAAAACTAATCACCGGGGGCTTATAGGGCGCAATGGCAGCCGCCATTTGTGCATCAAATGGCATGCGTAAGCTGGAACTGGTTTGAGTATTGGGTTTTAGGTCCAGAACCTTATAGTAGGGCGACAGCTTTTTCAGCCAATTCTCCATTTGGTATGGGTTGCGCTCTGGCATGTCATGACAGAAAAAGTTTAAGTTGTAGGGCCCGGAGGCATTTTCTCTAAAGGCTTCGATTTCATCGACAACTTGGTTTGGACTTAACATGCCACAGGGAATAGATCCTAAGGCTCCGGCATTTGCAGCGGCAGCAGCCAAACGCCAGTTTTGTACCCCAGCCATCGGGGCTTGGATCATAGGAATGGAGATACCGAGTAATTCTGTCAAAAGCATAGCAGGCTCCTTGCTGATAACTGCAACATCATCTAGTTTGTGTAAAAAAACAGCATTGGTCAATATTTGCCAGTAAACTACTTGCTTCTGTAAGTTAAGGTAATGTCAAGCAGCATGGCAAAGCGTTAGGATAACCATGATGATAAAGGGAGTAGATGATGCAGTCTGAAATAACTCGCATTTGCCAGTTTCTTAGCGAGATAGGGTTGCCATTTAAGTTGTGTGCGGTGTCGAATGGCAGCTTCCTACCAGGCTTAGAGACCCACAATGGCGTCTTACATATCGATATAGAAAGCTTGAAATACCCTGGCGATATACTTCATGAAGCTGGTCATATTGCTGTGTGTGAGCCGGCGTTTAGGCCTTATCTTAATGCTGATGTGTATCGTAATGGTTTGCTGCGAGGAAGAGAAAAGCAAGCGATGCATGGTGAAGAAATCGCAGCCATTGCCTGGTCGGTTGCGGCCATAACAAAAATAGGCTTACCACTGGAGGTGGTGCTGCATGAGCATGGCTATAAAGGAGCCAGCCAGTCATTAATAAATACCTTTCAACAAGGTGGGTTGTTTGGTCAACCCTTACTAGCGGCTTGGCAGATGACCTGCCCTAACCATGGGTTTCCTCATATGGTTCGTTGGATCCGTGAACTGCGTTGGGTGGAACTGTCAGCCGATGCCAATTCCCTCAGCTAAATTGCCGGTGACTCACAAAAAAAGCTCGGCAATACCGAGCTTGGGGAGGCGTGATAGTGAATATCACAAGCTTACTGATTAAACTCTTGCTCTGATAGCTTGCCATCACCGTCGCTATCTAACTTATCGAAAATAGACGCGAGCGACTCAGATAAAGCGGCTTCGCTTTTCGAAATAAAACCATCTTGGTCTAAGTCGTAGTCTTTAAAGTCTGCAGCCATGGCTTGTGCCGCAAACATTGCACTAAAAGTACTGATGATTAGTAGTGTTTTTTTCATTACAAACTCCTTGCTGAATGAGCTATAAATGCAGCCTATTATTGGTAATAACAGTGAGCGGAACGTCATAGGCTGCCAGCTATACTATTTTTTGAAGTTAGCAAACTCCGATGCACTCAATTGGCCATTTTTATCGCTGTCCAACTGTTTGAACTGTCCTAGTAATTCACTTGAAACGGCGGCTTCAGCCTCACTGATCTGACCATCTTGGTCTTTATCAATATCTTGAAAAGATAAAGTTGCTGCCAATGCCATGGTGCTGACCAAAATACCTACGGTAGTCATAAATACATTTCTAATTTTCATAGCCATTCTCCTCACTATGTTTCAATATATAAGCAAGCTTGGTATTAGTACTTGGCAAACTCGGATTTGCTTAACACGCCATCGGCATTGCTATCTAGGTCGTTAAACTGCTCGACTAGAGCTTCGTCAACCTGTGCTTCTTTGATGCTAATGGTGCCGTTACCATCAAGGTCGTATTTCGCAAAATCAGCCTTGGCAAACGCCGCTGTTGAACTCAGTGATAACGCTGCTGTTGCAATCAATATTGATAGGTTTTTCATGTTACTCTCCTTATTTTACTTACCAGTGATGTTGGTTTTAGCCTTTGAATTGAGCGAATTCTTCAGGACTAAGTTGACCATCTTGATCCGCGTCTAAGTCTTTAAACTGTGCCATAAGCTTTGGATTAGCTTTTGACTCACTTAGAGAAATGTAACCATCACCATCGCTGTCGTATTGATCAAATGTGGATGTGGCATGCGCGCCAAGTGACGCTAATGCTAATAACGCGCTTACTGCTGTGATTGCTGTTTTCATAATGTCTCTCCTGTTAAGTAACTTGTTGTTGCTGTACTCATTACATTGAGCAGCCAAATTGTGCTTTCACAGAGACTATTCCAACTTTGATGCCATAATTTAAAAATCATTTAAAAACAATGTGTTAAATTTCTTTCTGGGATTTTGTTAAGAACGGGTTCAGGCTGGGTGTTGCTATTTGGCAACAGGTATTGTTTGGGTCTTTTACTACCCTATAAAAATCAATAGCTTAAGTTGTTGCTTATTGGCAACAGAGGGAGGTGGTGAGTGTTCTACGTGGTGTCCTAGTGGAAAAGTTACAGCGCGCTGGTGGGGTATGACAACGACTGTGAAATATTTTTTTGCATGCACTTCAGCCAATCTATAAGGGCTGTAAGGTCATCAGTAGCAGAAGTAGTAAAAAAAAAATTTTCTCGCGGCAGCTAAACTGTTGCCAAACGGCAACAGCTCACAATTAACCGTTGGCTTGGCGCTGTAATTCTTCCAGCATGCGCTCATCGCCCATTAAGTTTTTCAAGATGGCTTTTACCTTAGGATCGGACGCATGTTCATACAAGGATAATAAGTCTTGGGCAATTTTCCGTTGTTGCTTTGGCTTAGAGCCCGATTGAAAGTATTGCGACATTAAGCCCTCAGCTGCCAGGCTCTTTACATAATCATTGGGCTCTTGCTCGAGCATTTTGACAAACGATTGTGACAACCGCTCATCGACAATAGGGGTACGCGACACCAACTCTAAGGCTTGCAAACGCAGTTTTTCATCGCTCATGCTGTGGGTCATATTCAAAATAGACTCCACCGCTTGATAATCGTATTGCTCAAGCTCGTTACGGTTTAGCATAAACATATTCATTTGTAATTGACTCATTGCGGCCAGCCGCTCAGCCGCCGGTAGGCTGCTATTGAGGACCTTCTGCTTCAGCTCATTACTGATTTGGGTGGCGTATTCAGGGTCGGTTTTGATGCGCATTTCATAGTCATCAGGCAGGTCTTCATAAAAGCCATAAATGGGGTTTTCGGCTTTCATCTCTGCTATTTTTTGTTCCTCATGTTTGTCTATCAGGGCAAAGACTAAGGATTCAAAGTCGGCACTATCAATATCACTATCGCTAAAAGCAAGCCCAGAGCCTGTATTCGTCGCCGTGCTTAATTGTTTTTCAAGCTTGGCAATTCGTGCTTTCAGTGCCGTCACTTCGCTATGCTCTGAGGGCAGTGAAGATTCAGAGGGGAGCTGAGCTGGCTGCGGTGGTTCTTGAGTTTGCGCTAAATAGGGGACTGTGCTCACCGGGCTCGAAGCTAACTTAGTTTGAATAACGTTAAACCCAGAAAATGCCAGTGCTAGCACTGAGCAGGTTAATGCAATATTGAGTTTAATATTAGACATAAGCGGCCTTCTTGAAAATGCGCTGGTAGCAGCTGTGTTGATATGTATATTGTATTGTAATTGAGTTATATTTTCACGGATATTGCTTATCTGGCAAATTTTAGGTGTAATAGGAACAAAGAAGCGCTGAGTAATGCAAAAAAATTAAAAAAACAAACGGTAAAGCTGACTGAACCAGCTAACCGAGAAATTGCCTATTACTAGGCCTTTTTAAGCAAAGCAATAACATAAACAGCCCCAGCTCTGATACTTCAAGCGGGTCAGGCTCAGCCCTAAATTGATTATTCAACACTAACATGCTAGTTCATGTTAATTTTTGAGGTTTAAATGCCGAAATATATACCTGTTTTATTATCACTATTCTTAACTGCATGCGCTCAAACTTACGATCCTACTAAGCCGCTCAAAGAAAATACAGGTTTAGTTGTGGCTAAATTTACCATGTCAGGTGCTTCTTCTGCACAGTTCTTAACCAAAAATACAAATAAAAATTTAGATAACTATAGCTTTGTGGTGAAAAATGATGAAAAGCTATTTGTATTCCCAATGACTGCAGGCACACATTCGATTGATAAAGTAATGTATATGCAGGGGATGGATTTTGTCGACCCTGATTTAAATTGTTTGGGAACATTTGTGATTAAACCTGGTGCTGCGAATTATATTGGAGATATATATTTTGATGTAGATGGTCCTAATGAATACATATTTTTTTCGACTCATAACTCATCAATTTTAGTCAAAGATGAGTTTTCGAATACTCAGAAAGAGTTTGCAAAGCAATACCCGCAGCCTGCACAAGAGTTACCGCAAGAAAAATCAATTATTGGTCCAGCTGCCTGTAATTAGAATTCACATAACCATTAAGTTAGAACCATAGCCAGCTGGTTGTTGCACCATCTTGGTAAGTTATTAGTCTGTGGTTAGGTAACTATTACTGTAGGTTTATGTTTTTAAAAGGAGTTTGGTTTGCACTCAGAAGTAAATTTCAAACTGAATAAAATAAACCTATCAGGTTCTCTTCTAGTACCTCAATGTGACCCCCTGCCCCCTTGCGTTGTTATGATTCATGGCAGTGGTGATCAAGATTGTGATGGCAATATAAATATATTGCGGAGTATTTGGCAGGAAAAGGGATCTCTTCTTTTCGTTATGACAAAAGAGGATGTGGAAAAAGCGAAGGGAATTTAAACAGCTGGTTTGTTTGAGATGGTAGAAGATGCCTGTACACCAATTAACTACATTAACGAGACCCAAAGGCCATTTATCTTCTTGGTCATAATGAAGGTGCGGTCTTAGCGCCTGAAATAGCGTCAAAAGCGTCAAAAAGGGGCCAAATATAGCTGGTATCTTTATGTTGTGCGCCAGCCGTAGGAGTTTGAGGAGGATGGCGTCAATAACGCTGAGATATTATACCGCGATTTAGACCAAATGCCGGGAGTAAAAGGAAAGTTAGCGCGCCTGTTTTATATACTAAAAAGCGGTTAGAGACTATGCAAAAACTTAGACGTAAGATCGAGAAAACCAAAGCTAAAAGAATATACCTGGACTTTAATAGGGTGAGCACTAAATTTTACCGAGAGACGTTCAACTATGGCGTCAAATCCTTTCTGAAAAATAACCGGCACCCGATATTGGACATTGGAGTTAGCAAGGGTTTTCAGCGTCATCCAGATGCTACTCTCTTAATTTCAGAAATCTCTCCAAGCCAAAGGGAAACTCAAATTGTTGCGGGCATGGATCATATGCTTAGACTTCAAAACGAAGCACCTTCGATATTGAGCTATGCCTCATCATGCAGCTCTCCAATAGTGCAATAAGTTAACGAGAAAATTTATGAATGGATTATGAAGCCTCTAAGCTAGCAAGGAAAGCCAACTTATTCGATTGGGTGTATCGGTAAAGCAGGTATTCTTGATTGCTTTTAGTGCTTGTTATGCTTTTAATTTGATGCGCAACTTGCGCTTGTAAAACTCCACACCCGACTTAGAACAGCTATTTATTACTGAACACGCTATCGAGTGTGCAGGACTGATACAAGTATTTTAGCAACTAATATCACTGACTTTGAGGGGCGATAGTTGAAGAAATATCAATCCCAATGTTAATGGTTTTGTACTGATCGTGTAACAGAAGCTTGTTCTACTTGCTGTGTCAGTGATTGATGTACTTTTTTGTGTCTTAGATAAAGCTGGGTAATGCTTATGCCATATACAAACACAATAAGAAATGGAATGGCGGTAAAGCGTATTTCGGGCCAAACGTACCAAGCAGCAACAATCAATAAAGTGCGTAGGATTGTGTGTATCAGCCCGACGCTGTGCTCTAATGTCCATGAAATAGGTAACCACATAAGGCCAGATATAATACCAATACTTAGCGGCAACGAGGTATGGTTCTCAATTCCAAAAGGGATGGCGATGGCAAAACCACAAAATGACATGGCAACAGTATATAGAAAAAGCTTGTCAAATGGGTTCATTTCGCTGCTTTTGACTAGCAATTTCTCGCCAGTAAATTTAGACAGAAAGAGCGCTAAATAAAAAATCGAACCTGTACCAATATAGAGTGGCAACACCATTTTCTCTTCAGGTAAATATAAACTTAAGCAGCCAAGCAAAAACCATACAATGGTACCTGCGATAGGCATGGTGATTAATTTTTTCTGTTTGTATTCTTGGCGGTAATGATCGAGTGTTTTCATTGACTTTATCCGGTCGATTGATTTTTTAGTTTGATTAGCCCATCACTGATGATGGGCTTACGCTACAGGTTTACTTTATTGGTTTTGCTCAATTAAAAACTGTGGCCAGCCATAACTGGGTTCGATAGCCAGTGCTTGTTGCCAATCCGAAATCGCTTGTTCGCGATTATTTAACTCTATATGAGTTAAACCTCGCCATACATACGCTTCGGCATAACCCCATTTAGTATCGATTGCACTGTCTTGTTGAAATAGGGAAATCGCTTTGTCGAGCGATTTCTTAGCTGCTTGTTTACTACCGCCAAACAGGGCTGGTTTGTTGTATTCACTAACTGCCTTAACAAGGTGAACTCTTGGGTTGTTTGGAGCAAGCTGGTAAGCTTTGGATAGGGCGCTTGCTGATTTTGGTCCATAATAGGCCCCCTTCATCGGTGCTAGGCTAATTTTGTATCCATAAGCTTGCGCAAGTAGTGACCAGTTCTCAGCGTTCTCTGCTTCTAGCACTGTTAATTTAACAAGCTGTTCGATAGCCATATCGAGGGCGTTATGTGCCGCATCAGTATTCGCATTTAAACTATGTGCAATGGATAGACGATAGTTTGCTAAAGCTTTGTCATAGCCACTGGTTTGATTTACAAGTTGTGCTAGTTCGTTGTGGTTAAGTGACCTAGCTGCTTGCTCAATGGCATCAATGTTGGCTTGATTTGCAAGTACTGAACCACTGAAAAGGAATGTAAAAAGAATAGAATGCTTCATAATAATTATCCGCTTAGTTATCGAGTCTTCGAGAGCTATTATGGAAGTGATTGGCAACTTCGATAACTGGAAATTGTCATCAATTGCATGTGACAATTGTCACTCTCACGAATTAGAGCTTAAATGCAAAGACCTTAATTTATTTTTTAGTTATCAATTAAGTGGATGAATACTGGATGTTTGTTTCGCAGACTTGAAGAAAAGAGAGTTACAATGCTTAAGCCACCTGAATCCCCCCCTAGATTTCCATGAATTTATTGTCAAGAATATCTCATGAATAAGTCAAAACGTCGCTAAGTGCGCTAGAAACTCTTTCCATAAGCTGCGCTTCCAGCTAGGTTAATAACTTCTCGTAAGAGTTCAGAAAATAGAATTACTCGAATTTTTAAGTGAAATTTTTACACCCAAGAAAAGCAAATACACTTAACTAAAATTAACCTAGAAGCTTTCAAAATACCAAGAACTTGGCTGGATGCGAAGGCTTCCTATAGTTTGTAGTTGGTTCTTGCTTGTGGTCCCTCTTTGGGCTTAATAAAGAAAAACATGAGACAGAATATTATGCTAAAGGAAGTAAGCTATTATTCCCTTGCGGCCTTTGCTAATGTTATGGCACTTATTACGGCGGTATTGGCCAGTACCGCTTTGTGGCAAAGTCAGCAATTATTATTACAGTTTGTATTGCCATCGATAACCATTGCTAGCATATTATGGTTGGCTTGGCGGGTTAAACAGGTTGCCTTGGTACATCCCCTTTCCTCTGCCATAAAGGCCATTAAAGTGTGTTGGGTTAGTGTGCTGTTCTGTAGCGCCGGCGATCTGGTCAATCAAAACCTATGGCAGCAATACCATCGTCAAGACCCTGTTATTCGCCATGACTATTTAATCGACTCTATTTGGTTTTTTGCCCCCGGTTATGGCTTGCTGTTGTATCTGCTGCTGCGTTTTTTACGCCAAGTAATAGGGCTTTCAAGTAATGCTCTGTGGCTTGCCATTGCATTGGCTACGGGGATGGGGTTACTGAGTTTTGTGATGATGTCGCTGAACTCGGCGAGTCACTACTCACTGCTGCTGGCTGGGGGGTACACGGTATTAATGGCAAACCTTGGGGTGTTTGCGGTTATATTGGCAACCTTCGCGCTGAAGCGCAACGACATTATGCTGATGGCTGTAGCGGCGGGCTTTTTACTGGCCACCCTAGCTGATGCGGTTATTGGGCAGTTTTGGTTGTTCGGTAATAATGGCTTGGGCTATTTTCCTGTGGCGAGAAACGTGAATTGGGTGATGTATACCCTATCGCAATCATTAGTATTGTTGTTCCCTCTGATATTGCTGCGCCACTACAAAAAATAACAAAGGCCGCATTGGCGGCCTGTTTTAATGTGATTTACTTGGTCACAATGGCGTTGTGATAGACGTTTTGAACGTCATCAACGTCTTCAAGCATATTGATAAGTTTTTCAAACGCTTCGATGGTTTCTTGGTCGTCAATTTCTACGTGGGTCTGTGGTACCCAAGTAATTTCGTCAACTTCAAAAGTAATGCCATCAAACGCTTCTGTTAGTGCCGTTTTGGCTTTGAAGTACTCGGTGTGCGGTGCAAAAACCGATACCTTGCCATCTTCTACTTCGACATCCGTTACGTCAACATCGGCCATCATTAGCGCTTCCAAAACTGACTCGTCGTCATCACCCGCAAAGCCCAAAATAGCAAAGTGGTCGAACATGTGTGCAACGCAGCCAGGGCTACCTAGGTTAGAACCAGTTTTGGTAAACGGTAAGCGTACATCTTTAATGGTACGATTCATGTTGTCTGTTAGGCAGTCAACGATAATCATGCTGTTACCTGGGCCATATCCTTCATAACGCGCAGGAGAGTAATCTTCACCTGCACCGCCAGCGGCCTTTTCAATGGCTTTATCGATAACGTGAGCCGGAACCTGATCTTTTTTCGCTTTATCAATAAGGCGACGTAATGACAAGTTGATGTCTGGATCGGCGCCGCCGTTTTTAGCCACTACGTATATTTCTTTTCCGTATTTGGAGTTCACTTTTGTTTTTGCCGCCGCCGTTTTTGCCATGGCGTTTTTACGGACTTCAAATGCTCTACCCATCTTAATTCTCGTTTTTAAAAAGATTGCACAAGATTTTACCAAGACATTTGGGTTTGGGCTATACCCAATAGCAGCTATTCGGTAACGGTCACTGTTATCATGTCACTCTAACGACAATACCTCGGTGAGATTGGCTGTAAAGGGGCATTACATCGACCAGTGCTTCGCCTGCTAGGCATAGTCTTTAGGTTTTGACGGTGCAAACTGGTAAAGCGCTGAAATCAACTGCTCAAAATGGTCGATGACGATATCCGCTTGGTCGGCATAATGCGGTTTTACTCCGGGAGCATATAAACAAGAGCGCATTTGGGCGTTTTTAGCCGCTTCTATGTCGTACAAGTAGTCGCCAACGTACACACACTGGCTTGGTGCTACCTGCCACGACTGAGCAACCTGTAGCAAGGCGCTGGGATCGGGCTTGGCTGGGGCGTCGTCTCTGGTAAGCAGAAGCGGTATGGGCAAGCCAGCGGTTTTTAATTTTAGCTCAGCTGCCTTGGTAAAATTTCTGGTTACCACGGCCAAAGGCACACCATGATGAATAAGTTGAGCTAAAGTTTCTGGTACTCCGGGAATAACGCTGCAATGTTGGG
This sequence comes from Pseudoalteromonas 'SMAR', assembly GCF_048515945.1. NCBI lineage: Bacteria > Pseudomonadati > Pseudomonadota > Gammaproteobacteria > Alteromonadales > Pseudoalteromonadaceae > Pseudoalteromonas > Pseudoalteromonas 'SMAR'. The sequence goes on along the minus strand of NZ_JBLWMW010000001.1, from coordinate 225,701 downwards.
CATCGGATAACTCATGTTGATGCACAATGCTCATAGCTTCCTCTTGCATATAGGGAGACGGTAAATCGGCAATAAAGCTTAATAAATCGGTATCCTTGGGGCAGCCTATTTGCGCTCTTATCAGTGAGAAGTCGAGCTCTGAGGTGACAAGAGTGCCATCGAGATCAAAAATAATACCTTGCACTGGTATTCTATCCATGTCGTATCCTTAACATGCAACGCTGTGTTGAGTTATTCATTAAAGGTAGGTACGTAGCTGGGGTTTGTAAAGATCACCACAGCCTAAGGCGCTGAGAAGGTCGAGCCTGACAGGCTGTGTCGCTGTCAGGCCCTTGGTTAGGCAAGCTTTCGGAGCAAACCTTGGGTGTTTTGGCGCATGGTTTTAGCCACCATAAAGTAGCCAATTGCGGCCACAAACAATGCCCCAGTAGCCGGCCCTAACAGCCAAATATAAGGGTGTAGTCTTCCGGCCACATCAAAGGTTTGCACTTGGATAACAAATAAGGTGATGTCGCTAACAATGGCTGCAACCAGTCCTGCTAACGCTCCTAACATCAAAAACTCATATAAGGTAGCGAGCTTAATCAGTCGGCCTTTGGCACCCAGAGTCCGTAAAATCACCGTTTCTTGAATCCGCTCAGCAAGGCTGGCTTGCACTTGTGAAATAAGCACCAAAGAGCCACTAATTAGCACGATACTTAAAACAAAGCTGATCGCCATGGATACTTGCGAAATCATCGACTGCGCTTGTTTTATCTGACTTTGGATATCAATCATGCTAATGGTTGGATACTGCTTTAATAGTGCGCTAATGGTTTCATTGTCTTCGCTACCAAGCTTGGCTGCAGTAAAGTAGGTGACTGGAAATTGCCCGGCAATTTGAGCGTTAAAAATCATCACAAAGTTGGGTTTCAGTGAGCCCCAGTTTACACTACGGATACTGCTTACCTTAGCCTCGATGGTTTGGTTGTTAATCAAAAAGCTCAGGGTATCGCCAACCGCAATGCCCACTCTTTCAGCGACCCCTTCTGCAACCGACACCTGTAATTGCTCGGTGTCATCAAACCATTGCCCTGCAACAATTTCATTGCCTTCAGGCAGCTCATTAAGCCAAGTAAGGCTAAGCTCGCGACCGACTCCTTCTCTGGCTTCTTCGTCTTGCTGCTCACCTTCTTGTAACGAGGCTCTGCGGGCAAACTCTTCGCCGTTTAAGGCATTTACTCGGCCACGAAAAACAGGGTAAAAGTGTTCATGGGGAATGGCGTTTTGTTCAAATTGAGCCGCCATTGGTGCAATTTCACGTTCATTAATATTAATGAAAAAAGCATTGGGGGCATCAGGTGGAACTTGCATTTGCCAGTCGGAAATCATGTCATTTTTCAGTACCACCAAAAACAGCATTAGCTTTATCGCCAGCGCAAAGCTGATCAGCTGAATGGCATTAGCATTGGCGCGCTTTTGTAGGGTTGCTATTGCCAAAGACCAACTTGACCCTGGGCTTAGGCCCAGACTGCGACCTGCTTTAAACAGCAACCGCGACACCACAAATAATACCGCCATCAGTAAAGCAGTGGCAGAGAATAAAATCGCAGTGATTTTAATGTCACGACTGAATAGCCACATTAAGGCAAAAATGGTGGCTACCGATAACCCCATGTGAATACGGCTAATGGCAATGCTATCGCCAAGGTTGCGGCGCAATACCCGAAGAGGTGGTATATCAAATAAATCCAGCAGCGGCTTTAACGAAAACATCATTGCACACACCACACCAACGGCAATGCTCAGCAGCCAAGGACGCGGCCCTGCCGGTGGTAGGCTGGTATCCATAAAGGAAATAAGGTAAGAAGCCCCCACGCTTTGCAGTGCATAACCAATGACCAAACCAATCACTACCGAGAACACGGTCACTAGGCTCAAGTGTAAGAGGTAAATACGACGGATGGTAGAACGGCTACCGCCAAGGGTTTTCATCATGGCTACGGGGTCGTATTGACGCTCACAGTAGCGCTTGGCTGATACCGCCATGGCCACCGCTGCCAACATAATACCGAACAGGCCCGCTAACAATAAAAAGCTCTCTGAGCGTGCTAGATTTTCGCCCAGCGGCGATTGCCGGTCTTTAATGCCTTGCCAAGACTGATTGTTTTTTAATTGTGGCTTTAGCCAAGCGTAATAATCGCTTAGCTGTGTCTCAGAGCCTGAAAACAGCAAGCGATAAAACACCCGACTGCCTGGTTGTATGGCTTTGGTGGTGGGAATATCAGCAAAGTTAATAAGTACTCGCTTATTTCCTGCAAGGGAGAAAAACGGCGCATCGGGCTCGTTAATTAGCACTTTACTAACTTGAAAACGCCCTGCCCCAATTTCCACTGAGTCACCAACGGCAAGCCCTAAGGAGTAAAATAGTCCTTCACTAAGCCACACATGGCCTGGCTTTGGTGCACCTTGTATTAAGTACTCTGAGCCGTCAATGGTATCTTTCAGGGTCACTTGCCCTCTTAGTGGGTACGACTCTGAGACGGCTTTAATTGAACCCAGTACCAGCTCGTCATTGGCGAACAGCATAGAGTCAAAAAACACTTGCTTGGCGGTGTTCAAGCCATAGTCTTGGGCCGTACTGACAAAGCTGGGGTCGAAGTCATGGTTGCTGGATAGGCGTCTGTCGGCGGCAATAAAGTCAGCCGACTTTTGTTCAATGTTAAGGCGGATCCGCTCGGTGATGGACGATAAACTAAACACCGTTAACACCGCCAGTGCGATGGCTGCAAGGATAATGGTTAGCTCCCCTCTGCGCAGCTCTCGCGAGAATAGAGTAAGTGCTAACTTAAACCACATTCTTTGCTGCTCCTTGCTTTATCACTTCAAGCTTACCACCTTCAATGTGAATGATGCGATCGCACTGTTGTGCCAGTTGTTCATCGTGGGTGACTAACACCAAGGTGGTGCCATTTTCTTTATTGAGATCGAACAGTAACTTCTCAATGAGGTGGCCATTTTTGCTGTCTAAGTTCGCCGAAGGCTCATCGGCAAACAAAATCTTTGGTTTGCCAACAAAGGCTCTGGCTATAGCAACACGCTGTTGCTCACCACCGGATAACTGCGATGGGTAATGCGTTAAGCGATGGCCTAAGCCAACTTTTTCGAGTAATTCTGTGGCTTGTTGTTTGGCCCCTTTGTCTCCCGCCAACTCAGCAGGTAACATCACGTTTTCTAACGCAGTTAAACTTTGCACTAGCATAAAAGACTGAAACACAAAGCCGACTTTTTCAGCGCGAAGCTGTGCCCTGGCTTCTTCATTCATGGTTTGTAGTGGGTCACCGTCAAGAAACACTTCTCCTTGGCTGGCAATGTCGAGCCCCGCTAACAAACTGAGTAAGGTGGATTTACCAGAACCCGAGGCCCCGACAATGGCAACGGACTCTCCCGACTTGACAGTGAAATCGATATCACTAAGGATAGTGAGCTCACCCTCGACGGTAGAGACCTGTTTAGTTAGGCTCTTTACTTGGATCATATTTAACTGAGAAAGCACTGACATGAAGTACTATTTCCTAAAGTTGTTGTTCATACTTGTTATCTTTATGACGCCTTTGAGCGCAAATGCCAAGCAAAAACTCATGATAGTTGGTGATAGCTTAAGCGCCGCCTATGGCATGAAACAAGATGATGGTTGGGTAAAATTGTTACAAAATAAATACGATTCGGAACAAAAATCGATCGCAATCGTCAATGTCAGCGTCAGCGGGCAAACCACTGGGAACGCGCTTGCCAAGATAGCGCAACAGCTTCAGGATATTCAACCGAGCCATGTGTTAATTGAGCTCGGAGGCAATGATGGTTTGCGCGGCTTTCCAGTTAAGCGCCTGCGCTCCAACTTAACTGAGATGGTTCGTGCTAGCCAACAAGCAGGGGCGAAAGTGGCGGTGATGGAGATCCAAATTCCACCGAATCTTGGGCCACGCTACACGTCAATGTTTACCGCCAGTTATAAGGCGGTGACAGAGGCCACAGATAGTTACTTAATGCCCTACTTTATGTTGGAAGTCGCCGGCAAGCCGGATTTAATGCAAGACGACAACTTACACCCCAATGAGCAAGCTCAACCTTTGATCCGAGATTTTATGTACCGTGAGATTAATAAGTGGATGGCACAGTAAAACGGCATTTTTATAACTAATAAGCCCGCATAAAGCGGGCTTATTAGTTATTTGAGCAGTCGCGATTATTTGAAGTTTGCTATGCTATTTTTTGTCGCATCGACTGTTTTCCAAGCAAATGCTTTGCCCCATTCGCCATAAGTATAGCCATTCAATGACCAGTTTGGATTAGAGAAGTAGTCATACTGAGTGGCATTACCATACACATGCGGGTAAGCCATGATACTAGCAAACTGGTTATATACACCATAGCCCATGCCATCCACATACACACCGCCACTGGTATCACCTTGCGCTGGTGAGTGAGTAAGCCCTTGGTTATGGCCTAGTTCATGCACAAATGTGGTCGCACCGCAATCAACAGCGGTAATGCTGTACATACGACCAGAGGCACTGGGATTTAGGTTACCCGTAGCGCTACTGCCTTGACCCACCCATGCGATACCACAGGTTGTTCCGCGAGCGGTACGTTCAGCTGTGCCTATCACTGCGATCATATCAGCGCCCCAATTATTACGTAAATTGGCTAGGTAACCGCTGTCAGTTACGCTGTTTAGCCAACCACCTGTCGGTCGAATATCGTAATTACCTAGGTTTTGAGTGCCCACTAGGCGCAAATTTAGATTTAAGTTGTTCTGACTATATACCTGATTAGTAAATGAAACTAACTGGTTGATCTTAGTATTAATGTTAGCTGTTGCCGCAGCAGACTGATCGGTATATAAAATACCAATATCAATGGTTTGCGCTGATGCCGCCGAGGATAGCGTGAGTGCTGTTGCCAGCGATAGTACCTTTACTGTTGTTTCCATTTTTCTTCCTTTCTTTTAGTTAATGTTACTTTTTGGGTTAAAGATATCTTTTTGCACGCCTGAAGATGGCTCCTTGGCGTGCGATGGATGCATTTCTTCTTCTTGATGGGAGCGATAGAGGTCGCGCTTGGCTGCTATCCAGCCATATTGATCTTTGGATTCAAACACATAGTTACCACTGGGGACGGTCAGCTGACCATAAACGGCATTCTCACCAACCGTTAATACGGTGGTATGAAAACGACCATCAACGCCAGTGACTTTGCCAAATATACTTTTATCGCCATTGCCTGACTCTGAGATTGAGGTCACCTCGGCAATAAATGAGGCTTGTGTTTGTGGGATCAATAATTCGAAGTTTTGGCCAGGCTCAAGTGCTCTTAACGAGTCCAAGTCAAACTCAATGTAGGCTTCATTATTAAGATCTTTGGGCAATACGTTAGCCGCCTGCAAGATTTGCTTAGCTTCAGTGGAGGGCTTATTAACGGCATAAAAACCGGATGCAGGTAAACTCGGTTTGGTGCCGGTAGCTTGCTTTTTTGTTATCTTTTTCTCTGGCGCTGTGATGTCTTTTGCTTTCTCAGCGCTGGGCTTTGAATTAGGCTGAGCTACTACAGCGACCTTCGCTGTGGTTGAGGTGTTGTGTTGAGTTAAAACCCAAAAGGCGGCGGCAATCAGTGTCAGCAGTACAGTAACAATAAATATACGCATTAGTTAATCTCATCATCGAAGCAATGATGAAATAATATTCAAATTCGATTATTTATAGCAACTTAATTTTAACTTTTTGTTTTCAATTGACGTCATTAAATTGAAATATCTTCATGATATTAAAAGGTAAGTTTCATTAACAATTGTTTACATTTTTGGTTTTGATGTAGTTTAATGCCATGAAACGCCAAACTTTACTGCTACCAGACGTGTGTTATGGCTGTTTAGTTGCTACATGCCAGAAACTTGCTGGGGGTATTTTGCCATGGCCTTACAATATCCTGACTTTACTTTGGCAAGCAGCATATCAACATCTTCTTCGGCATCAGGCGGTACGGGTGGCATAATAATAAAGGTCTTATTACGATAGTCGATGGCCATGGGTACAATGGGCACTTGGACGGCTTGTGCGATATAAATAAACCCTTTTTTCCATTCTGGTGTGTGCTTTCTGGTTCCCTCTGGCGCGAGCCCCAATACTAAGGCATCTTTTTCAGCAAAAATCTGGCTAACTTGCTCAACCATACCGTGAGGTGAGTCTCTACGTACCGCAATGCCACCCCAATGACGCAGTAACCAACTGACAGGCGGGATAAAAATACTGTGTTTACCAAGAAAGCGAATGTCGACATCCAATGCTAGCTTAACGGCAATGGCAATAAAAAAATCCCAATTGGAAGTGTGAGGCGCCACTGCAGCGACAAACTTGTTACTATTGGGAAACTGGCCGCGAATTTTCCAGCCCATTAGCTTTAGCATCAATTTTCCAATCGCTCTGCCTAAGGGGCTGTTGGCTCGAGGGATCTGTGGAGGTAGTTCCATACGCTCTACGATAAATAGACAGGTTATTGTTAAGACTGTACTAATACCTTATCTGCTTATGCAAGTATTTGTTGAGCTGGACTAATGAGGCGCAATGCATTGATGAATGGGTTTCCAAGTATAGCGCGCATCAAAAAGAATGTCGCGGGTATGGCTGGTTAGGTTGGGGTTGTGGAGTTTGAGCGTTTTTCGCGTGCTAAATTGCGCCTTGTCGATGGCGGTTTTAGAAATAGGGTGCGAAAAATAGAGTTGATCAAACGAACCATCATCGATGGCTTGGTTGAGTCCATACTCAAGGCGCTCTTTTAGCCTGGTATTTTGTTTTGTCACAAAAAAATACATGGCGGCGGGGTAACACAAGGCAAACCTTGGTGCCACAGTGACTTTTTGGTAGCCACTCAGTTCGGTCCATGGCTCATGAAGGGCTCGTGGAAATAAGTCAAAACGACGCTGTTGAAACATTTTTGGTAATGTACTGGCGTTGCTGGTGGTTACCACAAAGCCATTGGCTTCGTATATTGCTGTATCTGGCCAATCTGAGCCACTGCCTAAGGTGAAGTTGGTAAGCTGTGCTGCTGAATCAATGAGCTCTAATTTGTCTAGGGTATCTTCTCGCACTAAAAGCAACCTAGCGCCCATCATGCCTTTTAGTAATGGCACATACACGGTTCCGAGTTGTTTTTCCCGCTGTTTAGAGGTCATGCTCCAATGCACATCTAATAATTTCCCTCGCTCAACAAGGTCGAGAGTTCTGCCTTGTGGGGTGTGATCAAAGGAGTTTTCAAATAACTGATACGGTCCGTAGCGTTCTCTGCTTTTATTAAGCGCCATACGCAGCAAAGCAATATAATAATCTTGTTTGGGATCATTATACTGTTGAGAGATATTGTAGCGAACGACATCGGTAGCCAACACAGGTGTAGAAAACAACCAAGCTGCGACATAGAACGACAGTAAATAGAAGGTATTCACTCCTTTTCCCTCCTCACTTTATTTGCGGCAACACAACGCATTTCTTTAACATTAGTTCACGAAAGGGCGGTTTGCTATGTTTGTTGTTAGTTTATTAAAGTGGGGAAAAGTAGCGGGCCCGCTCAGCACTGTGGCGGGCTGAATGATTTAGAAAGAAACGCTAAGCCAATTATCATCGCCGTTAAAGTTTAGGCTTTTGACTTTGTCTAATCCTTCAAAGTTAACTAGGTTAACTTGTTGTGGCCAAATATCACGCAATACTCCGTGCTGCATTTCCAGTGTATCAAACTGTTTGGGAATGGGGGTTTGCTGATATACCCAAAAAAACCGACCATCAATTTCAGCACCAACGAGTTCGAGTGGCAGTGGCTGAGCAGGAGAAATGCGCATAGCAACGCGCTCGTCAACGTATTGAGCGAATCGAGCACGATCTTCTGCGCTGTTAAATAAGTCAGCGTGATCATCAAAAATCCCTTCTACCGCATGCTCGGTATCATGCAAATGGAAGCGGTGCATGATCTCGATGTTGCCGGTGCGCTTATTGAATAGCACCGTAGTGATCGCGGCTTTAAGCTGATGCGCAAAGCTCGGTGGCGCTATGAGCACCACCACAATGGCGATAAGCCAAGCTTTCATTAGACTTCCTCTTGCTCTTTATCGGTTTTTATCTGGGTTTTACTGTCTTGCATAATATCGCGATGCACTTTGCCGTGGCGTTTCTTTTTCTTAAACACTTCTAAACGTGATTCAATGATCCGTCTGGGATAGTGGTTATTTTCAATGTCAACGTCAGCCGTTTCCCAACGAGGATCTACACTAACAGAAGCCAATGGCTTGTCTTTGTCTGTAATGATCAACTTGCTGACATGACGAGCATTTTTACGCCAAACTTCCGCTGGGATCATGCGTTCTTCCTTGCTGCCATCTTGATAGGTTAACTCTAACAAAATAGGCATAACGAGGCCGCCAAGATTACTAAATTCCATAACATAGTAGTTGTTGTCCTCAGCTACCGCACGTTCCAGCGTGCGCTTTTCCCAAGGTTTTAATTTGTCGAGGAATTCCTGATACTCGTTGCGCTCTTTATTGGTCACCGTAAATTGGTCGTTTTGGTCGTAGAAATCTTGGATATCTTGATTTTTGTCAACCCACAGTGCCCTACCCTCTTCACGGTTACGCTTAACAAACAAGGACATGGGCTTGTTTTTTTCAAATTCGCGTAAGCGACCATAATCAATATCGGGATTTTTGGTATCAATTCTCAGCTGGTAAATTTTATCCAGTGAAATATCAACGTGGTCGGTGCTGTAAAACCAGCCGCGCCAAAACCAGTCTAAATCAACCCCAGATGCTTCCTCCATGGTTCTGAAAAAATCTGCTGGAGTGGGACGTTTGTATTTCCAGCGCTGAGCATACTCTTTAAAGGCAAAATCAAATAGCTCTCGACCGAGAATCACTTCGCGTAAAATATTCAGTGCCGCTGCAGGCTTAGTGTAGGCATTTGGCCCCAGTCTTAGCACGCTGTCAGATTGCGTCATAATCGGGGTTTGATGCTCCGACTTCATATAAGCGGCAATATCTCGTGGTTCAACGCCCCACGGGATAGTAGGATCCCATTCACGCCCAGCCACGCCATCTAAAAAGCTGTTTAAGCCCTCGTCCATCCAAGTCCACTGGCGCTCGTCGGAGTTGACAATCATAGGAAAGTAAATGTGGCCAATTTCATGGATAACCACCCCAATTAAAAAGCGCTTTTCTGCTAAAGAGTAGGTTCTGGTGCCATCATCTTGCAATTTGGTGCGCGGACCATTAAAGGTGATCATCGGATACTCCATGCCACCTACCGGGCCATTGACCGACTGTGCGGTGGGGTATGGGTAATCAAAAGAAAAGCGCGAATAGACTTCCATGGTATGGATCACCGACTCAGTGGAGTACTTTTTCCAAAGGTCGCCGCCCTCTTTAGGATAAAACGACATGGCCATCACCAACGGCTGCTCATCCCCGCCTTGCTGATAACCTTTGGCATCCCACATAAACTTACGTGATGAGGCCCAAGCAAAGTCGCGGACATTTTGCGCTTTAAAGTGCCAGGTTTTGGTCTCTTTGCTGTGTGACTTCTCTTTCTCTAACGCTTCTTCTTCGGTGACAACGAAAACCGGGCGCTTGGCTGTTTTTGCTTGTTCTAACCGTGCTTGCTGTGTCTTAGTGAGCACGGAACTGGGGTTGGCTAACTCACCGGTGGCTGACACAATATGATCTGCTGGCACGGTGATCTCAACGTCGTAGTCACCAAATTCGAGAGTAAACTCGCCACTGCCTAAAAAGGCTTTATTGGTCCAAGCTTCGTAATCTGTGTAAGCGGTTAAGCGAGGAAACCACTGCGCCAGCAAGAAAATGTCGTTGCCATCTTTTTCAAAGTGCTCATATCCCGAGCGTGCGCCAACGGCATCTTCTTCAACAATATTAAAGGCAAAGTCGAGTGAGAACTCGGTCGCTTCATTGCTGGCCAGTGGTTGGTTTAAGTCGACCCGCATCATGGTATCAACGATGGTCACTTTTAACTCTTGGCCCTTGCTGTCGGTGACATTACTGATCACAAAACCCAGTTCGTTGTCGGCCATAAATTGCTGGCGACGCAGCTGATTGAGGGAAATTTTTGCTGGCTTTGCGATAGGATTACTCTGTAATTCATTCCCAAAAGTGGCGCTGCGTTCGGCCATAGAGTCCGCTTTAAAGATATTTTGGTCCAGTTGTAACCATAAATACTTTAATTGATGGGGGGAATTATTTTGGTAGCGGATTGTTTGGCTGGCGCTCAAACGACGAGCTTGTTCGTCCAGTGTCACATCAATATCATAGTCTACCTGTTGTTGCCAATAGCGCTCCCCAGGCGCACCGGCTGCGCTACGATAAACGTTAGCGGTAGGGAGAGTTTCATCAAGCTGGCGAAATTTATCTTCAAAACTGCCTTTGGTTTGCTTAATGGCAGTGGCATTTGCCACAGTGGAAAGAGCCACGCTGCCTAACAGCGTGAGTAATGGGAGGGTTCTTATCATTCTTTTTCTCAATTGGTTAAGGCCAGCCATCGTGCCATGTCGCAAAACCAAGTTTAGCGCTCATGTAGCAGTTGCAAGCGGATCGTCAGTGTCAATAAAGTGACAAAGAACATTTCACAAAGCAAAATTTTGAGATAAAGTAACAAAATTGTCTGATGACGCGGCCCCCTTTGCCATCTGCTTTTGTAAGTTGTTGTTATACAGATATATTATTAATTGAGTATGGCTCGTAAATTTACATGCCAAGAAGGTATTTTGTCAGCTTATTGTCTCTATTTTATAAATAAATAAAAAAAACAGAATAAGTGGTTGATATTGACCCAAGTTTGTCTTTAAAATCGCGCACTTCACAAGCTCTGGGTAAAACTGGCGTTAGTTTTGCTCTGTACTAAATACCCGTTTAGCGAAGAAATGTGGTGGGCAGTATGGATTTCTACATACTAAAAAAACAAGAGAAGTTTGTTGCAATTCCAGCAGACGAACAAAACTGTAAAGGTTACTTAGACGAAGGCTATTTCTACGTTGATAAGGTAGCCGCTTGCAATGAAAAATCCGCGATCAAGCGGGTGCAAGAAAAGCAAAAGCGTGTCATTAAAGTACCAGCAATGTTCTTTTTATTGGCACTGCCAGTGATTATGTTGGTATGGTGGCAACTGAGCCATTGAGCTAACACCATGGAATAAGCACAAGACGAACGTCGCCAGACGATGTTATATTAGCGTTTCTATTAGAAAAGGAACGCTAAATGAAGGTTTTACACACATCTGATTGGCACCTAGGGCAATCGTTTTATGAACATGAACGAGCGGCTGAGCATCAGCAATTCTTAGATTGGCTAAGCGAAACACTGCAGCAGCATCAAGTTGACATTCTGCTTATTAGCGGGGATATTTTCCACACCGCCACTCCCCCTGCCAGCGCCGAAAAACAACTCTACACCTTCATTCAGCACATCTCAAAACACTTACCTCAGCTCCATATTGTGTTGATAGCTGGCAATCATGACTCTGCCAGTGGCATTGAAACCGCCAAGCCGCTGTTGCAGTCCTTTAATACTCATGTCGTGGGTCACTTTGATAAAAACGCACCAGAGCAAGTGGTATTAACCTTAGCAACCGCAACGACAACCGCTCATGTGGTTGCTATGCCCTTCTTACGCGGCGGCGACTTGCCCCGTCAAAGTGGCGATAATAGCTACCAGCAAGGGGTTGCACAGGCCTACCAACAAGCCATTGACACCATTGCCAAGCCATCAGGCCCGATTATTTTAATGGGACATTTACACGCTAAAGGTGGCAGTATCTCTGAAGATTCTGAGCGCAATATCAATATCGGTGGCTTTGATGCTGTTTCTGCAAACGTGTTTGGCGAGCAATTTGATTATGTCGCGCTGGGTCATTTGCATAAGGCACAAACTGTTGCAAAGCAAAATGCAATTCGTTATAGCGGCACCCCGCTGCCAATGTCTTTTTCTGAACGTAACTATCAGCATCAGGTTTTACTTTTAGAGTTTTCTGATAGCGACTTGCTGGATGTAAAGCCCCTTTACATTCCAAGGTTTCAACACCTTCTTTATATCCCAGAGCAAGGTGCTGCCACGCTTGATGAGCTATGCGAACAAATCAACAACACCGACTTTGGGCAATATGAAGAAAAACCTTATGTGCGTTTGCGCCTCAGTGCTACTGAATCCAGCAGTCGTTTTCGGGCAGAGATTGATGCCGCTTTAAAAGATAAGCCGGTGCTATTTTGCGGTATCGAACGGGTGAGTAAAGCGGATGAGGATAAAGAATCGCAATTTGAAGATCTTGGTAAGGTGGAGTCGTTAAGCGTAAATACGCTACTGGATATTGCTTACCGTGAGATTGACCCGGAGCAACAGGCGGCACCTAAAGCGTTACATGACAAACTTGCCGCCGTTATCACAGCCATGGAGGACTAGCCGGTGAAACTGGAAAAAATAGCCATAGAAAACTTGGCTTCAATTGTTGACGCGGAAGTTGATTTCACCGCTGCGCCGCTGAGCGATACTGGCTTATACGCGATTACCGGAGACACTGGCGCCGGTAAAAGTACCTTATTGGATGCTATTTGTTTGGCTTTATATGGCAAAACAGCCAGATTGAAATCAGATGATAAAAAGACGGTGGCCTTCAATGGCGATGATATAAAACTCAATGATCCTAGAAACCTATTACGTCGTGGTTGCGTATCCGGCTCGGCTAAGGTGCAGTTTTTAGCCCAAGACGGTAAACGCTATCTGGCTTGTTGGTCGGTTGAGCGGGCGAGAAAAAAGAGCGCTGGAAAACTTAAAACAGCGAAACTGGAGTTGTATACTTGGCCGCAAGAGACCTTGGTGTGTGAGGGTAAACGTGAAACCGAGCAAAAAATTGAAGAGTTGGTTGGTTTGAACTTTGAGCAGTTTACCCGAGCTGTGTTACTTGCTCAGCATGAATTTGCCGCTTTTTTAAAAGCCAATGGTGATGAGCGCGCCCAGTTGCTTGAGTGTCTTACTGGCACAGAGAAGTTCAGTAAAATTGGTCAAGCGGTGTTCGAAGCGCACAAAGAAAAAAAGCAGCTACTGCAGCGCCAAGAGGACAAGCTCGGTGAGATTGAACTGCTCACTGAAGAACAACAACACACCTTGCATGAACAACAACAGCAACTCATTCAGCAACGAGATTCCCATCAGCAACAGTTTAATACTGCTAACGCGCAGCGACAGTGGCTCGATGCTCTAGCAAAACGAAAACAGCAGCTTAATCAAGTCGAGTCGCAGTTGCAGACGCTAGCGCAGCAACTTGTTCAGTTAGCCCCGCAGCAAGAAAAAGCACAGCAAATCAGCAAAGCTAACTCAATGCGCGATAATGTTGAGCAACAAACACAGGCTCAAGCAAAGTTGCATGAACTGGAGCAACGTTTAAAGCATCTGCGTGAACAAGACTTTGAGGCTAAGATTGCCGCGTGTGAGAAAAATAAACAACAACAGCAACACACTTTACAGCAGTTGCAAACGGAGTTTGATGGCCTTTCTGATAGTTTTGCTGCAGTGAAAAAAATTGATGAAGAGCTGGCCAAGCATCAAGTGCAACAGCAACAAGCAAATCGCCATTATGAAGAAGCACAATCGTTGGTGCAGCAATATGCTCAGCGTATCAAAGCGCTGGTGCTGCAGGTATCAGACGTAACGGCTGAGTTGCAAGCCCTAGAAAAGAGGCAAGAACAACAGCAGTGGCTTGCTGGTATTGCCCAGCAATGGTCAGCGCTAAAGCCACAATTTCAAGATTTAATCACTCAGCAACAGCAATTGCTTAAGAGCCAACAACAATTACGTAGCTTACCAAATCAACAGCAACAATTAGCTGAGCGGTTGCAACAGCAACGTCAGCAGTTTGAACAAGCGCAATCACAGCAGCAAAACGAACAATCACAACTGAGCGCATTGCAACAAAAACTAGCTGGCTTTAAAGACCTTGATGTTAATCAGCAAGTCAGCAACTGGACTCAAGCACTACAGAGCCGTCAGCAACTCGAACAACAGCAAGAGCACCTTGCTCAGTTGCAGATCCAGCAAACCCAACATCAAATAGCGCTGCAACGTCTTGAAGAGCAGCTCAAAGACACCAAACAACAAGATGAACTGACTAAGCAGCGGGTTGCCTTATCGCAGGACAACTTAGCGCAGGTACAGCTTCGTGCCAGCGACAGTATTAGCCACTTAAGAGCCCAGTTACAGCCAGGGCAAGAGTGTATGGTGTGTGGCGCTAAAGATCACCCTTATGCCGTCGAACACATTGATAAGCATTGGCAACAGCTGTTAGAGGATTTCCGTGGACAGACTCATGCAGCGGAGCAAGCGCGAGAACAAGTGCTGCAACGTTACAATGAATTAGTTGGACAAAAAGAGCGTGAAAACGCCCTATTACAGTCCACTATACATGAAGTGGCGCAATCTCAGCGAGCCATTGATACACAGCAACAGCAATTGAATGCGCTCCCTAGCGACTATCACAATGTAACCAGTGAGCTGGCGCAGCAGCGACTCGAAGAGGCGCAACAAGCGCGGGCTCAGTTCAATCAATTAAGAACTCAGCAGGATGAACAATGGCAACGATGTCAGCAAGCTCAGCAGCAGCTTGATGCCATACAGCAACAACTCACGGCGTCGCAGCAAGAACAAACCGCATTTACGCAACAACAGGCGCAACTTGAAGATGAGGTGGCGAAATATCAACACAGCGTCCATGAGCTGCAACAGCGACTGCAGCAATTGCTACCGCAACAAGCCTGGTGGCAGCACTTTAGTGACAGCGACACTGAGGCACTGGAGGAATTAGAGAGTCAGGTGAGCAACTGGTTACAGTTATGCCAACACGTTGAGACGCTGCAAGAAAAAATAAAAACCACTCTACAGCAACAAGATGCTGAGCAAGAAAAGCGCAGTTACCAACAACAGCAGCTTAGGCAATTTGAGTCACAGCGAGATCAGCACCAACAAGCGCTGCAGGAGCTGGCGTCTGAACGGCAAGCCTATTTGCCGGCGGACAAAACTCGAGAGCAATGGATTGCAGAGTATCAACATGGCCTTGAGCAGGCACAGCAGAGGCTTCATGACGCTGTGATTGCCTACAATCAGGCTGTTACAGAGCTTGAGAAAGCGAGGCACAGCATCACCGAACTGCAGGCGCAGCAACAGGATCTAAAACAACGATTACACACCCTCAATGAGCGTATAGCGCAATGGCTGGCGCAAGATCATGGCATTGAAGATGTAGCGCAGTTACACGCTTTGCTGGGAGAGCCTTTGGCACCAGCAGAGGAAGTGATCCGCCAATATAGCCAATTAACCCAGCAGCAACATGAAGCTAAATTACTGCAGCAGCACCAACAGCAAGAAATCGAACAGCTTCTCACCCACTACCCTGAGGGAGTTGATGAGGAGCAGTTGCAACAGCAACTGAATGAATTGCAGCAGCAGTTGCAGCAAACCCAGCAACAATTATTGCAGGTGCAAACACAGCTAGAACTCGACAGTCAAAACCGCGAAAAGTTTGCCGCCCAAGCCAGCCAACTTGAGCAACAGCGGCAAGATTACGAACACTGGTATTTATTAGACAAGCTGCTTGGCGATGCCACAGGTAAAAAGTTGCGTAACTGGGCGCAAACGCAAACCTTGAGGATTTTACTGCAATACGCAAATCAGCAGTTGCGCAGCTTGTCGAAGCGCTATGTGCTGACGACCATCGAGCAATCTTTGGACATTGCTATTATTGACAAGGATATGGCTGATGAACAGCGCAGCGTCAATACCTTATCTGGTGGCGAATCTTTCTTAGTTTCTTTGGCACTAGCGTTAGGTTTGGCGGCATTGTCGGCCAATAAGGTGCAGATCCACTCGCTGTTTATTGATGAGGGGTTTGGCACCCTAGATCCTGAGACTCTGGCGGTTGCTATTGATGCCTTGGATGCCTTACAGTCTCAAGGGCGTAAAGTGGGGGTGATTTCCCATGTGGCGCAAATGAGTGAACGCATTGCCACCCGCATACACGTCAATAAGCGGCCCGGCGGGTATTCGGCGTTAACCTTCATTCCTGAGTCTTAACAATGTGCCGAGCACTACGCATTCAGTAATTTAAGGAGCAGAATATGCCTACTTTTAACGGTGAGGAAGCACTACATTACGATAAGCGCATTACAAAGCTGGTGCCAGGTTATGAATTACTGCATCAATTAACCGCTGCGCAACTTATGGCACTGTACCCACAACAGGCGAAAATTTTGGTGGTTGGTGCCGGCACAGGAAAAGAGATTATTGAACTGGCTAAAATAAACCCCAGTTGGACGTTTATTGCCCAAGATACATCGGCCGACATGCTTGCAATTGCAGATCAGCACTTTACTAAGTTGGAAATAAACTCACGTGTCACGCTTCATCACGGTCCGCTGCAATCCGGTGAGTATCAGGTCGATGTGGTGTTGTGCCTGCTCGTTATGCACTTTGTTAGCGATAACGGTGATAAAGAAACGCTATTTCGGTTAATGGGGCAGCAAGTAAAAAATGGCGGCTATTTGTTCTTGGCCGACCTTGAGCGCCCTGTCACTCCATTTGAGCGTGAGGCACAGCTTTTGGTATGCAAACAGTTGGGTTTAACGGACGCCGGTGAACAGCGCATGAGGGGGAACTTTGAGCGTGAGTTTTACCCACTCGATAAAATGCGCTTAGCTGAACTGCTTGATAATGCTGGGTTTAAGCCGGCGAGGCCTTATTTTAAAGCGCTCGGTTTTGCTGGCTACAACACGCAAAAATACTAAGTGCCTTGCTCATGTTAGATGGGTGGCTTGAACAGCAACTTAGTAAAAATATGATCCTATTGAAATAAAAGAGAAAAGCATTCTATTAAGCTAGTAAAATCCTGATCTCTTAATCTTTACAGTCTGCAATTAAGAAGTAGAGATCAGTATATTACTAGGTAAAAAGTTGATCCCAGTCGTTAATTATTTTTTCTTTTAATCATTGTTCGATCCGGAAGCTTGTTTAATTATATTAACTAACTTATTGATTTTAATGTTACTTAATTGCCGATAATCAAGAAACGGTGAAACGATTAGGCGGCGCTCATAGTCAACCGCGAATTCGCTGTCTAACCAAACCAAGTTGTTAGTAAAAACGTGATCTCTGAGTAGCTTTTTTGCATAGGTGCGACCTGCGATAATGTGCCATTGATAGCGGTTTGCAGCTAAATCTGGTGGACTGAAAAGCAGCGCTTCTTGTGAGGTGGATTGCAGTAATTGGTTGTCGCGGTAGTCTTGCCAGCGCTCATAGTTAGTAATTTGATGATCTAAAAAAGCGCCAGCGGCCAAGGTTTTGGCAAAAACATTAAAAATTTTACGCCAGCCATTGCCACACTGGGCACCAATATGAGCCACTTCTCCAAGTGCCAGAGGCAGCACTTGCTGACAATCCTGGTAAGGAGGTAAAGGGGGCGCATGTTCAATGTAGAAAGCAAGTAAGCCACTTTTAGCACCCAGCCCACGAGTTAGTATTTTTTTGTTCTGTTCCTTTAACATTGCGACCTCTAGAGAGAGTTTATACTAAATAGTAAAACAATCGCTGGCCAGAAGCACCTAATAATACCCTTCCCAATATGGTGAAAATGATATTTAAGCTAAACTTTATGGAAATTTTTTTCGTATTGTTGGCGTTTGAAGAAGGAAATAAATAATGAAATATCAACATCTATCCCTATTTTTTTTTATGCTGCTTTTAACAGCATGCACGGGATTACCAGAAAATATTAAGCCCGTAAAACAGTTTGATGTAGAGCGCTATGCCGGTACTTGGTATGAAATTGCGCGCTTAGACCATTCCTTTGAGCGAGGAATGCAAAACGTCACAGCAACATATAGCTTAAATGATGATGGTAGCATTAAAGTAATCAATAAAGGATATGTTACTGCAGAACAAACCTGGAAAGAGGCCATTGGCAAAGCTAAGTTTGTTGAAGATGAGAGTACCGCACATTTAAAGGTTTCCTTTTTTGGCCCATTTTATGGTAGCTATGTGGTGTTTGAATTAGACAGTGATTATCAATATGCCTATGTTACCAGCTACAACCGTGATTACCTGTGGTTACTGTCTAGAACCCCTACAGTCGATGAAGCGGTAATGGATAACTTTATCGCTACAGCGAAAGAAAAAGGTTTTGCTAGCGATGAGCTGATATTTATGGAGCATAAACCCATTTCACAATAACCATTGCAAGGCCACTTATATTGACTGTAAACCCCCTGTACAGATTTACCTGTATTGGGTATTCATACCAGTGTCTTAATCCTGTAGGAAAGGGTTAATAAATTAGTCGGTTAACTGTAACAGGGACACTGCACACTATTGCACGCTTACAAAAACAATACATCGGAACTGGAGTAAAACATGAAGCGTGTAGCATATTCTCTGATTGCAGCGGCAGTTGCAATGTCTCTCACAGCGTGTGATGGCGATGATGGCGAGCAAGGGCCTATCGGTCCTGCTGGTCCTCAAGGTGAACAAGGCAGTGCTGGCCAAGATGGCGTTGACGGCAGTAATGGTAGTAACGGCCAAAACGGTGCGGATGGTCAAGATGGCACTGATGGCCAAGACGGTCAAGATGGCGTAGATGGTCGTGATGGCAGTTACAGTGTACCTGGCCTAGTGCGCATAGCCACGGTACCTGCAGGTGCAGAAGTAACTGGCTTGTTCTTATCAGAAGGTGGGGATTTATTTTTTAACGTTCAGCACCCTAATGACAGCAATACGGAAACCGACAGCTTTAACAGCAAGCCATTTAATACCGGTACTGTAGGTGTTCTAACTGGGGTTAACTTTAACAACCTACCATCGGCCATTGCCAGCGCTCCAGTGCCGGCATCAACCATGGAACAACAAACCGTGGTGTCGGCGATTGGCCAATATCAAATTCTTGGCCAAACTGGCGATACATTTGACCAGCTTGGCGACAAAGGCTTAGCGGGCGGTTTAGGTGTTCATTACAGCATTTCTACCGGTGAAGAAATCATTAAAAATGACAACCCAGATTTTAATGGTTTCATTCCTGTCGATGCCGATACGGGCTACTTGTTTACTAACTGGGAGGCTTACCCTGGTGGCGTAAGTCGCTTAAAAATGAGCAAAGCGACCAGTGGTCAATGGTCTATCGAAGAAGCCATGATGGTGGACTTCGATGGCGTTAAAGGTACGGCAGCAAACTGTTTTGGCTCAGTATCTCCTTGGGGCACGCCACTGACTTCAGAAGAGTGGATCGTTTGGTCATCGGTTGATTCAACTCAAGACCCAGCCTGGAACGACCCTAGCGAAACTGGTAACGATACCATGGAAGCGTTAACTGCCCCTGACTTCCCTAACCCATATCGCTATGGTTATATTGCTGAAATTAAAAACCCAACATCAGATACTCCGGATGTCGTTAAGCATTTCACTATTGGTCGTTATGAGCATGAAAACTCAGTAGTTATGCCTGACCGTCGCACCGTCTACTCATCACAAGATGATACCGGTGGCGTGCTATTTAAGTTTGTTGCTGATCAGCCTGAAGACTTAAGTTCTGGTACTTTGTATGCAGCCAAACTTACTCAAGACGCAGGACTATCCGATCCAGCGGTAACCGGGTTTGACATTTCATGGGTAGAACTTGGCTCCGGAAGCAATGCTGAAATAGAAACTTGGGTTGCACAATACGACAACATTGATACCTCAGATTACGTTGATGGCCAAACCAGCTATCTGTCAGTGGCGGATGTTAAAGCATGGGCCGAGGGCGCTGCTAACTACCCTAGCGTAGAAAATGGCGGTGGTTTGGTGACAGCGGGTCAGCCGATGGACAATCGTGCAATTTTCCTAGAGTCTCGTCAAGCCGCTCGTCAAATGGGCGCTACGGCCGAATGGCGTAAGCTTGAAGGGATCAGCATCAATCATAATCGCGTGTTAGAAGCGGTGACTGGTCAAGATGTAGTGGCTGGCGAAGTCGTTGATAAAGCTTATATGTATATCGGCATTGCGGATATCGATAATACTATGATTGACGGTGAAGGAGATATTCAGCTATCTGCGCGAGTGAAAGATTGTGGTGGTGTATACCGTGCTCATATCGATAATAGCTACAACCTAACGCGCATTGAACCTGTGGTAATGGGTGGCACTTACCGTTCGTCATTAACAGGGGCAGAACGCTGCGATGTAAACCAGCTTTCTCAGCCTGATAACGTCATCGTGATGGAAGACGGCCGTATCATCATCGGTGAAGATGGCTTCCAAGAAAACAATACGCTTTGGCTGTATGACCCTAAAGCACAGTAATCGAAAACGGATTTAGATTACGCCCGGCGGTGCCTAAGGCACTGCCTTTTTTTAACTATTTTTTGGAGTCATAAAAGTGAAATACGTTAGCTTTATTGCAGTCTCTGTAGCTGTCTTCATGACAGGTTGCCAGGAGCCGCCAGTTGTTACCGCAAACGGCACCAAGGTGCTGAGCTCCCCTGTCACTGCGCCCTACTCTGAGGGAGATGATATTCCTGCTACGGCGTTTATGGCGCATGATGAAGTATATAACCCTGAATCGGTGATCCCGCCGCAGTGCTACACCAAAACTGATGGCGTGAATAACCCATGCTACGCTTGTCACCAGTCTTATGATGATAAAAAGCGACCTAATATGTTGCGTGATGGCAACTTACAAGGTGCCTATGAATTCTCTGATTTAGGTTTTAAAAACCATTGGAAAAATCTATTCAAAGATCGCTCTGAGCTTATTGCCAATATCTCAGATCAAGATATTACTAACTGGGTCAATCAAGACAACTACACTCCCCTGATTGAAAAGCTAAAAGCCGATCCAAACTGGAAGGGCGAAATTACCCCGATTGAAAATTTAGCTTTTCCTGAGCAGGCCTTCGATGAGCAAGGCTTTGCTAAAGACGGCAGTGGTTGGGTGGCGTTTAATTACAAGCCCTTTCCTAGTACCTTTTGGCCAACCAATGGTTCCACCGGTGATGTCATGATCCGCCTTGCCGATGCCTTTAGGGAAACCTCTGGCCGCTACAGCAAAGACGTCTACCTTGCCAACCTCAGTTTGGTGGAGATGGCTGTAAAGGGGCTTGACACCATAACTACTCCAGAAATTTCAGAATCGCAAATTGGCACGGATTTGAATGGCGATGGTGTGCTTAGTCGCATCACTAAAATTAAAGCCAGACAATACTATGTCGGCGATGCCAACAGCATCAAGCTGGCTCACGAACTGTACCCTGAGAATACAGAGTTTTTACATACCGTAAGGTACATTGGAGTAGATGAGCAAGGAAATATCTTTAACGCACCAAGAATGAAAGAAGTGCGCTATATGAAAAAGCACAACTTCAAGTCAAAGCAATCCTTGGGCGCAGCCTATTATCGCGAGGCAAAAGAAAAAGCCTTTGAAAATTATCCACAAACGCTTTATTTAGGTGACCAAGGTATCAACAACAACTTTGGTTGGACTCTAAATGGCTATATAGAGGATAAAGAGGGTCAGTTACGACCACAGCATGAACAGGAGCTTGCGTTTTGTAATGGTTGTCATAAGACCATTGGCTCTACGTATGACCAAACATTTTCTTTTGCCAGAAAAGTAGAAGGTAAGCTTGGCTGGGGCTACATTGATTTAAAAGCCATGACTGACGTACCAAATAAGGGCGAAACCCAAGGTGAGTTCTTAACCTATATGATGCGTGTCGGTGGTGGCGATGAGTTTAGACAAAACCAAGAAATGCTAATGCGTTGGTTCAACTCAGACGGTACTGTGAATAAACAAAAGGTTAAATCTGCCACTAATTTGTATGAGTTAATTACCCCTTCTAAAGAACGAGCGTTGGCTTTGAATAAAGCCTATAAAACCATAGTTGATGAGCAAAGCTACTTGTTTGGTCGCGATGCTACCCTAGTTGAGGCAAAAAATGTGCTGCAACAGGTGGACGACTCACAACACCCCCTTGAGCCTGAGCATCGATATGTGTGGGACATGCAGCTTGAGTGGCAACAAGAATAATACGCCTTAGCGCTATAACCCAAGTAAACATAAGCGTGTTTACTTGGGTGTCTTTTGTTTTATGACTTAATTGTTCCGTCATGATGAAGCGGATAAACTCGATCACTAGAGAGACGATAAAAACAGTGATAAGCTTATTATGTTAAATTGATAGTCTTACCTTTATTTGCCACCCTTCTTTTTGCATTTATTCGTCGTTTTTTTAGCTTATAAAAGGATGCAAGCCACTCATCGTTTTTTCCTTTGCAAGCATTAGAGATCATCAAATTACTAACTCAATGTTTATGGATCAGTATTTTACTTAGTTGTGTTATCGGGGCTGACAATATGGATCAGACTTTTACCAACAAAAGCGGAAATGGCATTACACAGATCAGTTTTTTACTAACCTTGTTAATGTGTTTGCTAGTAGAGATCAGCATTTTACTAACTAATAATAGGCGTGCGAACTAATAGATCAGCTTTTTACTAACTTAATGGGCAATGCGTTAGTAAATCCTTGTTGTATTGCTATAACACTGTGTGATTTTTAGACAAAAACATTCTACTTCAATGGCTTAACAAACCAAAGCTAGTAAAATCATGATCCAAAAAAAGCGCCAGTTACGGCGCCTTGATTAAACTCTGATCTATATCAGTAAGGAGACAATAAGCGCAGCAGGAAGTAGGTAAAATAATGATCTCAACCAGGTTGGCCGCAACGCCAATAGCGACACCAACAACAACACCGAGAAAGTCATATAACCTAGTATCTCAAGGCTACCATATGCCCCACTCTCTTTAATTGCTAGCACAAAACTGATACTGAGCAGAACCCAGCTCAGCAGATTGAGCTGGCAGCAACCTTGTGTTGAAGGCCGACAGCCCATGACCTCTTTGTAGTGGTTTGGTTTGCTGAGCGCAAAGCCGACGAAGGCCATTAAACACAGTATTAAAGCAACCAACATCATGAATCGACTACCTCGCGTTTAATGCGCTTACCTTTAGCTGCAGAAGAGCTTGCTGTTAACTTCAGTTTATTGGCCTGAATTAGAAAGCCAATTGCTGTGATAATGGCAACCGCATCAACAGCAAACAGCAGCCACTGTTGCTGGTAGAGATAACTTAGGGTGTTGCCTGATGTTACAAGTATATTCACCAGAGGTAAGGTGCCCCATAATAGGGCATTGCTCAGTGCAGCAAACCACCAAGAGCGCCGCGAGGCACTGACGAATGCGGCTAATGTGAATGCGCCCCAAGTTATAAAGAAGGCTAAAACCTCTTTGTCGGCTCGGCCTATAAGGTCAATAGGCAGCAGACGGTTCGCGTGAAAAAAAGCCGCAGTGGCAGCAGGAAGCCCCATGATGGTGGCGAGATTCAATGCTTCCACTAAGCGCAAGCCAAAGGGACCCTTACCGGTCGCTTTCGATTTTTTTCGCAGCCGTTTTGCCCACATGACCGCGCCCGTGGCAATCATGGCGCAGCCTGCCAAACCACAAAGGAAATAAAGCCAACGTAGCAGAGGCTCAGCAAAGCGACCGGTGTGCAGTGCAATCATGCCACCATAGAGGTTTTCTGCTGCTGACAACTCGGTATGCTGAGTCGCAAGCAACTCACCACTGGCAGCCTGATACATCCAACCAGGTGGATCGTCCTGCACTTGGCGCACGGCATTAGCATAGATTTTTATTGTGGCATTGGCATCTGCAGGCGATGAGATACTAATGCGGCGAATGGGTAGGTCATTATTGTTAGTAAAATAATGATCCAGAATGGTACCAAGTGCTATCTGCTGTAAAGGCTGGCCACTTTTTTCAATACTGGCTGAGAAAGGAAATTGCTCCGCGCGCACGGCTTGACGGTCGCCAAAGTGCTGTTTTTGTGGCTGTGGCAACAGCATAAAAATCAACGTCACCAATCCGGTGTAGGTGATCATAATATGAAAGGGCAGGGCAATAACCGAAGACACATTATGGCCGTCTAACCAGCTCCTGAGTCCTTTGCCGCTGCGAAACTGAAATAAATCTTTAAAAATACGTTTGTGGATCACCACGCCCGAGACCAAAGCGATCAACATAAATAAGCTAGCAAAACAGACTATCCAGCGTGCACTAATGGCATCCATATAATGCAGGTCAAAATGTAAGCGGTAGAAGAAGTTACCGCCGCGGGTTTCGCGATAGTCAGGTAATGGCTCAAGCGTCAAAGGATGATAGTAATTAAATTCGCGTTTACCACGACGTTCTCCGGCTTCAGGTTGCTGCGAAGTAATTAATAGCAGGCTAGGGCGACGTTCGGTGGGCATTTCAATACGCCATGAACGGGCGTCAGCGGCCTGCTGTTGCAACTTAGCAATGCTGTCGCTGACGATTTGGCGTTGTAAAGCTGGGTCATAGTCGGGTAAGTCATGAACCGCTGGTTGTGCCCAAAAACTGATCTCATGACGAAAGAAGCTGGTCGTGCCGGCGAAAAAAATAAGCAATAACAGCCAACAGACGAGTAACCCAACCCAAGTGTGTAACCAGCTCATGCTGCGGAAAAAAGAGTCTTTCACAGCGTCCCTCCAAGTGATATCAGCAAGCCATAGAGCAGGGTTAATGTCATTGTGCTAACAACACAAAGGCGGCGAAATGAGCGGCAACTAAAGACCCCAATAAACACCAAGGTATAAAAAATAAGGCTGCTTGATAAGGCGAATAGCAGCGCGTCGAGGTGCGTGGTTGGTAATAATAATGCCAGTAATGAGGCGCATAGGGCGGTGAAAAAATAGCCGCCTACTATTGCAATGAAAAAACGAATAACGACTTGTACTTGATAAGTACTTAATAACGGATTGGCGTTACCGAGCGCAGGCACAGCATAGACCTCTTAAATCAACAAAAAATAAGCGGGTATTATCCATGAATAAACAGCTAAATAATAGTGATTATCAGTTGTTTTACTGTGCCTGTTTTGCTTTTATTTGCTGAACAGCCTTTAAACCTCGAGTGCTAACATTCACAATAAAATGACATGCAATTATGCAGGCATTTTGTTAGCGTAGCGCTGAGTTATTTTTGAGGCTTTAGTTTGCAGGATATCTTTTCACAAGTTCGCGCATGTCAGCTTTGTCATGACTCACTACCACTTGGAGCTAACCCCATAATCCAAGGCAGTGAGCGGGCGCGGATTGTTATTATAGGGCAGGCGCCGGGTATCAAGGCTCACCAAAGCTCAACACCATTTAATGATGCTAGCGGCAAGCGCTTACGTGAGTGGTTAGCAGTAAGTTCGCAGCAATTTTACGACCCAAGCTTGTTTGCTATTATTCCGATGGCTTTTTGTTACCCAGGTAAAGGCAAATCCGGTGATTTACCGCCGCCATCAATTTGTGCTCAAACTTGGCATCGCTCTATTTTAGCCACATTACGTCAATCCAAACTGACGTTGCTAATAGGGCAGTACGCGCAAAAGTATTATTTAACCGCGGCTAGTACATTAACGGCCAATGTAAGTAGCTGTGACTACCAAAATCACCATTGTTTAGCGTTACCCCATCCCAGCCCAAGGAACCGCTTTTGGTTACAAAAGAACCCGTGGTTTGAGCAACTGAAGCTACCTATTTTGCAGCACAGGGTGGAAAAGCTGCTGGCCGAGTCGAGCTGAACCAGCAGACGGCTAAAAGACACGGCGTTTTGACTCAGATTTAGTTGCTAAAAGAGATAATTTACCTCATACTTCCGTCTGCTTATATGTTGAACACCATTTACATTTTCAAGGGAATTGATAATGATTTACAGCGTCACAGGCTGGGCCGCCGTAACCCTCTCGCTCGTCGCGTTTTACCCCAGCATGCTCACCGGTGCCATGTCGGTGATTGGATTTTATGTCTGCTTATTTGCCCTCATTATTGCTGCATTTGCTAGTCATATGGACAAGCCCATTTACTTTCGTATAACCATTTTTAGTGCATTACTGAACGTATTTTTCCTTAATGATGGCACTAAGTTAAGCTTGCTTTTCAATCAAACCGACTGGATTTATATTGGCTCTATGTATGGCATATTCTTAGTCGTACTCAGTATTTGTGGTTTTTGGGTGAGCCGTGACTTACTTGTTGCTGCCGTTGACGACAAACCACAGTAAAGGGGAAGGGGTGAGCTGGGTATGTTGTAAGGAGCGGCTGCAAAGTCAACTTATGCCATGAAGCGCACCTATCGAGTGTAATTCTTAAACTAATCGCTTAAATTCTGATAAATAGAATAAATAGTTTCAAATATACAAATTTCATTTGTTTATTTAGGATATATACTTTCTCTCAACAACTAGCCACTAGGTGGTTTTTTCAAACAGTTATTGAGGAAAGAAAAATGAACATGATCAACATTATTAAGCCTAACACACCGTTTGCAGCACTTTTGACTCTACTTGGACGAATTGGATTAGCGGCCATCTTTATTCTGGCGGCAGTGAATAAAATCCAATATTACGATGGTAATGCAGCCTATATGGCTGCCAGTGGTTTACCTGGTGAGCTATTGCCTTTGGTTATTGCTTTTGAATTAGTAGGTGGGGTGTTTATTCTATTAGGTGCCCTTACCCAGCTGACTGCATTGGCATTTGCTTTATTTAGTGTCGTCAGTGCCTTGTTGTTTCATTTTGATTTAGCCGATCAAATGCAGTTTTTGATGTTCTTTAAGAATATCGCAATGGCGGGTGGCTTTTTGGCACTGGCGGTATCAGGTGCAGGGCAATGGAGCATTGATCATAAGCAAGCTACACGTCAGCAGTAGCCTCTGTCATCCACTTCCAGCCCACGATTGTTACATATTGGGCTGGAAGCTTATTAAGTTCTAGTGGTTAAATTAAAGGGGGCAGACTAATTACTACGACTGAAACTTACCTTTAGCAACGACCACCATCACTATGGTTTGCAATAGCAATACCAGAAAATGCTGCCACCACATATAGCCAAGTGATGCATCAATCGCTTTTAGTGCCAGTTGTGAAATGTGAAAGCTCGGCAATAGCCATGCGCACCACTGCATTACTTCCGGAAATAGGTGGATTGGCAGCCATAAACCCGATAACAAAGACAGCGGTAAATACACTAAGTTGACAATGGCTGGGGCCGCTTTCGCTGATACTGACATGCCTAATAGCAAGCCTAAAACACACAGCGGTAGCGTGCCAATAAGCGCAATTGCAACAACCATCAACCATTGCGTGAGAGCGAGACTCACCCCTGCCATGAGAGCTAAACCACTCATTAATAGCGCGACAATAAGCGAGAACGAAATAGCGCTGGCACACTTTGCCACTAAATACTGGTAGGGTGATACTGGTGCTAACTGTTTAAGCGTGAGCCAGCCATTTTGTTTTTCCAGCGCGACATTAACCCCAAACGAAAACAAGGCCGGCCCAATCATGCCAAAGATCAGATAATTGATAAACATATAGCTTTGGGCTTTATCTGGACTAAACACAATGCCAAAAAAGAGGTAAAACAGGCATGGGAACAGTGTGGCTGGAATGACAAAACTTTTGCTTCTAAAGGTACTCAGTAAGTCCGTTTTACACTCTAATATCATAGACGTTGACGATAACATTATTAAGCACTCCTCGCGTTCATATAAGAAAGGTAACTCTGCTCTAAGCAAGGGGGGGAAACCACAAGCTCTGACACAGAAAAGTGTGATAGCAGTTGCAATAACACCTGGCTGGGACTGTCAGTCATAATGATGTATTTGCCTTGCTGATGGCTGATTTCCACTAACGGTAAAGCCGAGACAATAGCGGCAGCAGAGGCATCACAGCAAAAGCGGATCTCAGAGCGTTTATAATGGTTGTTGAACTCTGGAATGTCCGCTAAAGGTTGGCAGTTTCCAGCTTGTAAAACATACAGTTCATCGGCCAGATGTTCTGCCTCGTGTAAATAGTGGGTGGTCAATAGTACTGTCTTATTTTGTTGCTTTAGTGTCAAAATCGCTTGCCAAAGCTGCTGCCTTGATTCCACGTCCATGCCAACGCTGGGTTCATCCAAAATCACAATGTCGGGGTTACCTACCAGAGCCAATGCCATAAATAAACGCTGTTTCTCTCCCCCTGACAAGGTATCAAAGGTTTGTTCGCTGACACCCTCAAGCTGACACAGGGTAATCAGTTTAGTGATAGGAAGTGGCTGTGGGTAGTAACTCGAGAATAGCTTTAAAAACTCGTTCACTTTGATATTTAAAGGCAAGCTACTGGTTTGCATCATAGCACCAACTCGGGCGCGACAATCATCACTGCCTGGTGGCTGATTAAGAATACTAACGTGACCGCTTTGTGGTGCAAGTCGCCCGAGCAGAATATTAATGAGGGTCGTTTTTCCTGCGCCATTGGGCCCAAGAATAGCGTAGACCTTGCCACTAACCATACTCAGGTTAAGGTGTTGCAGTATTTCTTTTTCGCCGTAGGCAAAGTTCATATCTTGTATATTAATGACCTGCTCCATAACTGGCCTCCTTTGTTAAGTTAGGCTCAGTATTGCGCTTGCCAATAACAAGTAACAGTGATGGTTGTCAGTAAAGAAACTGACAAAAGTCATATTTTGAAGCGACAGAAAGGCTGCAAATTAAGGAGCTGTAATGGGGCTTTACATTGAGAAAATTGCTTTTTCATTCTATTAAAACGAATAAAAGCGACGATTTTCGCTAATTTTAATCTTGCTGTGCTTTGCTACTCTAATATCAAGATAAGTTTTGCTAGGAATAAAGATGAAACTCAAACAATTAAAGCGTGCTCAAGCAACTCAAGATGGTGCTGGGGTCAAAATCAACCGTATAGCTGGTTTTGATGGTAAAAGCCTTGATCCCTATTTAATGATTGATGAACTTAAATCAGATGATAAAAAAGATTTTATGGCTGGTTTCCCAGCACATCCTCATCGCGGTATTGAGACCTTTACTTATATCCGCAAAGGCGGGTTTGAACACAAAGACCAAATGGGCAATGTAAAGGCGATCCGCAGCGGCGATGTCCAATGGATGAGCACTGGTCGAGGAGTGGTGCATTCAGAAATGCCATTAAATGACAGTGAGGGGATGCATGGCTTTCAAATCTGGCTCAATATGCCAGCAAAAGACAAAATGCGTGCACCCAAATACCAAGACACCACCGACAATCCTGCGCCGGTAACAGACTTAGGGTCGGGTGGCCAATTTAAAGCGCTGGCAGGAACCTGGCAGCTTGGCGAGCAGACCTTAACTTCTCCTTTGCAACAATTAGCAGGGCAGGGGGCACTTGCTGATGTCAGTTTGCAACCAGGTGATGAGCTGAAGTTAGACCTATCACACTTTGATAAAGTGTTGATTTATATTCACAGTGGCCAATTACAACAGTATGGCACACAATCATTATTAGAGCTTGATAGCCAATACCCCATTGAGCTGCGCTCACAAGAATATGCGGGGTTTCTCATTTTGGCTGGAAAAGCCATTAATGAACGTATTGCCCATATGGGACCGTTTGTAATGAATACTCAAGAAGAGCTACATCAAGCGGTGAGAGACTATCAACAAGGCCGTTTTGGCGATATTGTTTAGGAGGATACATGGGATTATTAATTGATGGCACTTGGCATGATAAGTGGTATGACACCAAAAGCAGTGAAGGAAAGTTTCAGCGTGAATCAGCTAAATTAAGAAACTGGGTCACGGCCAACGGCGAAGCTGGACCCTCTGGTGAGGGAGGGTTCAAGGCTGAATCAGGGCGTTATCATCTTTATGTTTCCTTGGCATGCCCTTGGGCACATCGCGCGCTGATTTTTCGTCAGTTAAAGCAATTGCAATCCCACATTGATGTCTCCATCGTTGACCCAGATATGCTCAATCATGGTTGGAGCTTTAATAGTGCACGAGAAGAGGTAGGCGACAAACTGTTTGGCTTAGACTTCATGCATCAGTTGTATACGAAAAACGATCCTAGTTATTCTGGCAGAGTTACCGTACCCGTGCTGTGGGATAAACACCGCGACCGTATTGTCAGCAATGAGTCGAGTGAGATTATTCGTATGCTCAATAGTGCATTTAACGACATGACAGGCAATCATGACGATTACTACCCGGCGTCATTAGCGGCAGAAATCGACCAGATCAATGAGTTCGTTTATCACAACATCAACAATGGCGTGTATAAAGCCGGTTTTGCTACGACTCAAGCGGCTTATGAACAAGCGGTGACTGAGCTTTTCAAAGCACTGGACAAGCTTGAGGAACGCTTAGCAGCTCAGCGATATTTGGTACGCGGTCAACTGACTGAAGCCGATTGGCGCTTATTTACCACCTTGATCCGCTTCGACAGTGTTTATCACGGTCACTTTAAATGTAACCTTAAGCAAATTGAAGACTACCCAAATTTAAGTGCCTATGTGCGTGATCTGTATCAACAGCCAGAAATAGCTGAGACCGTGAATTTTGAACATATTAAGCGTCATTATTACTTTAGTCATACCATGATCAACCCAACTCAGGTGGTGCCAGTGGGTCCCGATATTGATTATCAACGCTATCATAATCGCAACGGCATTGCTTTATGAGCATAACGGGTAAGTGTTAATCAAGGAGACAGATTGAAGGCGTTGCATTAGCGCCTTCACTGTAATTAACTATAGCCACACTATTTACTTGTTTGCTGACCAGTCGTAGTCCATGTAATTTGCGGTTTCCATCGCAATGGCTTGACCAAACTTTTTCTCTACTAAAGCGAGGCTCATATCAATACCTGCCGATACTGCTGCAGAGCTAGTAAAATTCTGATCCATAACATAGCGTGCATTTTCCACTACTTCGAGTGTCGGATACAGTTCTTTAAGTTGATCTAGGTTCTGCCAGTGAGTTGTGACGCGTTTACCATCAATTAGGCCTGCCTCGGCATAAAGAAACACCCCAGTGCAAACAGCGGCGCACTGCGAGGTGTGGTTAGCGGTTTCTGCTAACCAATTCAAGACGTTGTGGTCACGACAAATGTTTTGATGTAATCCACCTACGACAATGAGTAAGTCGAACTTGGGATGGGAGTAAATACTGTAATGGGGGTTTACACTCATTCCCCCACGAGAAGTAATTGGAATATGGCTGGGAGCAACAATACTGATATTGATGGGAGTATCGATAAACCGTTTTACCGTATTAAATACTTCGAATGGTCCGCAAAAATCTAAACTTTCCGCGCCGTCATAAATGAAAATGCCAACTTCCATCAGTTTGCCTTACAGATCAGTTTTTTACTAACTTGGCTGATCTTGGCCTATTTTTCAAGCTAAATTGTAACAATCGATGAAAAAAATTAGCATTGATAAGAGCACTAAGGCGTTAAGCAGGGCCACATCAAGGGATGTCAATCTATCGCTTGTGATGGCATGTCGCTCGCAAACACATTGCACTTTTATCTGCTATGGGTAATATCTGTGGCTAACATAACAACAAGCGATGGAACATTATGTTTAAACCTACAATTACTTTATTAAGTGCTGCTGTGTGCTTGGCACTCTCGGGCTGCGCAGGCACTGCTGACAAAGCACCACAACAAGTTAAACTACTGCAAGATAAACAGTATGACAATGCTTTGCTAAAACCGTTTTCAGGGCCTTACCAAGGTGTGCCTCATTTTGACAAGATGGACTTGGCACTGTTAGAGCCAGCGGTAGAAATCGCAATGGCAGATAACCTCAAAGAAATTGAGTCCATTGCCAACAACCCTGCGAAACCGACATTTGAAAACACCATAGTGGCACTAGAAAAATCAGGCGCCGCTTTAGGGCGTATTTTTACCTATTACGGTATTTGGAGCGCAAACCTGTCGAGTCCAGAGTTTCGTGACATTCAATCTCGCATAGTGCCAAAGTTTTCAGCATACAGCTCTAAAATCACCCAAAACACAAAATTATTTAAACGCATTCAAGCCGTTTACGAGGGTGAGGAATACCAGCAGCTGACTCCTGAGGAACAGCGAATTACCAAAATGCGCTACGACGGCTTTGCCCGCAATGGTGCAACCTTGACGGGCGATGATGCTAAACGCTACGCAGAAATAAACTTAGAGTTATCAAAACTGCATACTAAGTTTGCCAACAATGTGTTGGCCGATGAAGAAAACTATGTGGTCTATTTAACCGAAGACCAGCTTTCTGGCTTGCCTGAGTCATTTATTACTTCGGCGGCAGCTGCGGCGAAAGCGCGTGGCAAAGAGGGCATGTATGCTATTACTAACTCACGCTCTTCAATGGACCCATTTTTAACCTACTCCACTGAGCGTGAGGTCAGAGAAAAAGTCTGGAATAATTATTACAACCGCGGCAACAATGGTGACGAAGCGGATAATAAGGCAATTATTTCTGAAATCTTAAAGCTACGCCACGAGCGCGTAAACTTACTGGGCTACGATAATTATGCTGCATGGCGCCTAGAAGACCGTATGGCGAAAAAGCCAGACAATGCCATGGCATTAATGAAGAAAGTATGGCCAGCCGCCATCGCTCGTGTTGAGCAAGAAGTGGCTGATATGCAGGCCATCGCCGATAAAGAAGGCGCGGATATCACTATTAAGCCATGGGATTACCGCTTCTATGCTGAGAAAGTTCGCCAAGCTAAGTATCAGCTTGACTCAAATGAAGTAAAGGCTTACTTACAGCTGGATAAGCTTCGTGAAGCCATGTTTTATGTCGCGGGACGCTTATTTAACTTTGAATTTACGCCTGTTGCTAAGGGTACTGTGCCAGTGTTCCACCCAGACGTAAAAGTGTGGGAAGTCACCGACAAAACTACCGGTGAAAACGTTGGTTTATGGTACTTAGACCCATTCGCTCGTAAAGGTAAGCGCTCTGGCGCTTGGGCAGTATCTTATCGTAGTCACACCACCTTTGATGGCAAACAAAATGTCTTGAGCTCAAACAACTCCAACTTTGTTAAAGCCCCAGAAGGTGAAGCAACGTTGATTTCTTGGTCAGACGCAGAAACTTACTTCCATGAGTTCGGGCATGCTCTGCACGCGCTATCATCAAAAGTGAAATACCCAAGTTCAAATTCGGGTGTTCGTGATTACACTGAGTTCCAATCACAGCTGCTAGAGCGTTGGTTGGCCACAGATGAAGTGATCAATCGCTACTTGGTACACTATAAAACTGGCGAACCGATGCCGAAAGAGCTGATTGCGAAAATCAAGAAGTCGGCCACCTTTAACCAGGGCTTTGCGACCACTGAATACTTAGCGTCTGCGATTATGGATATGTTATTCCACACCACGGATCCAGATAAAATTGGCGATCCAGTGGCGTTTGAAAAGTCACAGCTGAATGCCCTAGGCATGCCTGAAGAAATTGTCATGCGTCACCGCACCACGCACTTTGGCCATGTCTTCTCTGGCGAAGGGTATTCTGCAGGCTACTATGGCTACTTATGGGCTGAGGTACTGACGTCTGATGCTGCTGAAGCGTTCGCGGAAGCACCAGGTGGCTTTTATGATGAAGACGTAGCAGAGCGTTTAGTCGACTACTTATTCTCTGTGCGTAACGCTATGGATCCTGCCGAAGCGTACCGCAAGTTTAGAGGGCGTGATGCCAAGGTTGATGCACTGATGCGTGACCGTGGTTTCCCAGTCGAAAAATAATAGTTTAAACGCTATATGAAATAGTAAAACCCTGTCCTACGCGGCAGGGTTTTTTATATGTTTTACTAAACTGGCAATGGTCAACTCAGATGTGCTTGCTTGAGTTTAAATTACTTAGATTTAGGTTGCTCAGTAAAAAACTCCCGCAAACCATTAGCAAATTGCTTCAGTTGCTCTTTCATTGATACTTTAGAGCGTACCTCTACACTTCCGAGAATAGTGCGACCGTGAAGGTGAATTCGTGGCCGTTGTTTGGCGTGTGCAGTATTGCTGAGCGTATTTCTGGTGTTTTCGACTGAGCCCATAATATTGGTGATTTCAGTGACGACATCCACTGAGTCTGGAACAATGATGTCGTCGCTTCCCATAATACAGTCACTGTATATGTGTACCTCAGGGTGAGTGAATACGGCATTGGTAAAGTCGAGTTCGATGCTGCCAAGATAGTTGCGCAAAGTAATAGACTTTGGCACTCGCCATTCACCGGCACGGTGATCTGAGCTCAAAATAGCAGTGATAGTGAGAGGCTGCTGCGACTCACTAGGAGAAAATTTTGGTCCCATCCGTGCCGCTTTTTCGCTGTGGTATCTAGGATCGGCTTGTAATGGCAGGTCCGCACTTAAGGCAGCTAACGGTTCGTGACAATCCAGCCGGTATGCTTTATCAAGCCGCCTTTCAAAGGCATCTGCCGAGATTTCACCATGGCTATAATTTAAGATTAATTGATCAATGACTTCTTCCCTGACGGTTTCTAGCGGTCTGTCTTGTAATGGTACGGACATTATCCTTACTCCAACTCATAATCGAATAGTGATTGTTTGCAGCAACTACTAAGCCAATATTTATAAACTATACAATATCAATAGCTTAATGAATTTCTAGGTTTTATTTGGTAATAAGAAATACCAAAAAGTAAGCGTTTGTGTAGTAAAGTGATGAAATTGACTAACGCCCTTTAGATAGTTCTCATTGTAGCGCAATGAATTTGAAATACTGCACTTAATGGCTATCTTTATTATTGATACCAAGCAAATTAAGGAGAGTTCAGTGGCTAAGAAAGACGATGTTAAGAAGCTAAAAAAAGAAGTGAAAGCCCGCAAGGCAAAAATTGAAAAGCATGAAGCGAAAATCAAGAAATTGAAAAAAGCGATTAAAAAAGCATAATTAATACAAAAGAGCGGGTTATCCGCTCTTTTTCTTTTTACGGTGTTTTTTGTTCTACATAATGTTTTGGAGTCATGTCCACTATCTCTTTAAAGTCACGAATAAGGTGAGGTTGGTCGCTGTAACCAAGGCGTAAGGCGAGGTCAATCATGGTTACATCGCCTTTGTCGAGTTGTTTCAGTGCTTGGTGTAGACGGTATTTTCTAATTAACCACTTAGGGGAAAGGCCGATATAGCGATGACAAAGCCGCTGTATGCTTCGTTGTGATAAACCAGATTCGTCAGCCAATTGTGCGACACTGTAGATGTGAGGGCTGTGTTTTATTAAATTAACCAGCGTAGCTGCCTGCTTTTGCGCATCTGAGTGCTCTACTGCCAAGCTCTTTAGGTAAGCTTCTAAGCAAGATACCGCCTGTTGATCATCGCTGCTTTGCAGCAACGAAACGAGGTGGTGCGCAATATCTTCGGTAAATAAATGGCTTGCTGGCAGAGTTTTATCGACATAATAACTCATCGTATGGGGTAAATGAGGCGCTAGTGCTGCGAGCGCAAACTTAACTCCGACAATACCTCCTGTGCCTGACATCTTATAGCTGTACTTTTTACTTACTGGGCCTATCAATGTTAGTTGATTCTTTTCAAGAACCAGATGTAGATTGGGATCGGGTAAGTTTTGTTGCGTGTGAATAGTTTTTGCCGGCAACTGCCAGTCCACAAACCAATATTGTTCGACAAGCTCTGCATATTGAGAGTGAGGCTTATATCGCCGCAACTGGTAGTGTTGCTGGCTCTGTTGCTGATGTAGCACACCCGATGAAGCTTGTTGAATTGATTGCAAAATGGTTCCCTCAAAAGTCGTTGTCGCGTTTTTACAATATCAGATAATGTTCGTCATGCTAGGATGTTGG
Organism: Pseudoalteromonas 'SMAR'; assembly: GCF_048515945.1. Lineage (NCBI taxonomy): Bacteria > Pseudomonadati > Pseudomonadota > Gammaproteobacteria > Alteromonadales > Pseudoalteromonadaceae > Pseudoalteromonas > Pseudoalteromonas 'SMAR'. The sequence goes on along the minus strand of NZ_JBLWMW010000001.1, from coordinate 189,910 downwards.
TGATTAATAGCATAAAAAAAAGGAATCATCATGGAGTTAGCGGGTCAGTTTCAAATTCAAGATTGGCAAGAGCAAGCAATTGAAAGTAGCAGCGAAAAATTGAGTCAAGCTAAGGTAAAGCAAAGTTACAAGGGGGCACTGTCTGGCACCAGTGAAGTACGTTATCAGCTTTATTACCACCCTGAAGGGGATGCTCACTTTAACGGCTTTGAGGTGATCACATTAACCTCGCCTCACCAAGGCGGAGTGTTGGTATTAGCACACCAAGGTCAATTTAAACAAGGCGTTGCCTCGAGTCAATTTGTCGTTAAATACTGCAGTTTTGATGACAGTTGGGTTGGCAAGGAAGGATCTTTTATCTCCACCTCTCATGGTAGGGCTGAGTTCGAAATGTCTTGAGTTGAGCGAACATGCCCAGGCCAGTTAAACTGGCGGAATGTTAGGTTAAACCGCGGGCCGACCTTACCTGTCGCTTTTGGTACAGCGTGCTGGTAATTGTCTTGAAAGCCATCAGCCATGAGCAATAACGAACCACTGGCTAAGTTGATTTGCCACTGATGTTGTAGCTGAGATTGGTGGCGAATATGGAATGCTCGCTCGGCACCTAAACTAATTGAGGCAATGACGTTAGTTGGGCCAAAGGCGGGCAGGTCGCTATGAAAGTCCAAGTACTCGTCGCCATCAGGGTAGTAGATACAAACGCACACCGGAAATACTACCCCAGTGAATTCAGCGAGTTTTTGTTGTAAAGACGAAATGGCTGGAAACCAAGCCTGACGCCGTCCGTGGTGTGCAGGAAATACATCGCTGTCCACTAAAAGCGGGTCAACCAACATCATTTTCCAAGGCCATACTGGCTGTTTGCCTTTGCCAATGATCTCTACATAGTCGGGTTGATTGAGGTTAAACTCATTATTCAGCGTAGTCAGTATCGTGTTTTGTTCATGCAAAGATAAAAAGTCGGCATGATAGTGGCAACATTTGGGGTGATCCATGTCCTTATCCTTAACAACGTCGTAGGCTTGCTGTTAAGTGTAACAGCTATGGTGCAAAGCGCTGTTAATAAAAGCAAGTTTTTAAATGGGCTTTATAAATGCTCCTTTACTGCTCAAGTAAGAGCAACCTCTAAGCAAGATGCTTTGCCACTGTAAACCCCCATGACAAAGCATTGCTTTGGATTGAAGCGGTGAAAGGATTATGCAAAGTACTCAGCTAAGTCGTCAGAGCCACCAATATGCTTGCCGCCAATAAATACCTGAGGTACGGTTTCACGGCCCGACAACGCTTTTAAGCTAGTCAAAGAGGCGTGTTTTCCCAGCATTAGCTCTTCATAAGCAAGGCCTTTTTGTTGCAGCAGAGCTTTTGCTTTTTCACAAAATGGGCAACCAATTTTACTGATCACCGTAACCGGCTCCGGTTTAATTTGACTGGGATTGATATACTCCAGCATGGTGTCGGCATCTGAAACCTCAAATGGGTCACCCGGTTTTTCTGGCTCAATAAACATCTTTTCAATGATGCCATTTTTTACCAACATAGCGTAGCGCCAGCTGCGTTTGCCAAAGCCGAGATCGTTTTTGTCTACTAACATGCCCATGCCATCAGTAAACTCACCGTTGCCATCGGGCAACAGGGTAATGTTTTCAGCTTCTTGGTATTGTGCCCAAGCATTCATAACAAAGGTGTCGTTGACGGACACACAGACAATGTCATCGACGCCATTTTGCTTAAATACATTTGCCAATTCATTATAGCGTGGCAAGTGAGTCGAAGAGCACGTTGGCGTAAATGCCCCTGGCAATGAAAACACCACAACCGTTTTGTTATTAAAAATCTCTGCTGTGGTTAGGTGGTGCCACTGTTCACCTTTTCGAACCGGAAATGTTACATTGGGTACTGATTTACCTTCCATATTGTTTAGCATCTTGTCGCTCCTCATTAAGTTGATGACGTTATTATGAGTGAATGTATTCAATCTGTATAATGGTATATTGTGATTGTTTTGTTCTGTAAAATAGATTGCTCACTGTTGTGGTATGGCGGCCTGTTTATTTTATTCAGCTAAATGAGATGGCTATTAAGCTTGCTGTAAATGTGCTTTTAGTGCTACTACAAAGTGGCTGCCCAGCTCGGTATGAATGGCGCGGATAAGCTCGGCACACTGTGCTTGGTTATTGGCTAAGGCTTGCTCCTCTAACTCTTGTAGTTGCTCCGCTAGTACTTCAGCCCCGACGGCCTTGGCAGACGTTTTTAAAAAGTGTGCATGGTCTTTCAGCTCTTGATATGCGCTGTCTTGGTAAGCTTGTTTAAGTAGCCCACAGCTGGACTTTGCTTGTTGGAGAAAATCGCTGTAAAACTTTCTCGCGCTGGCCTTATCATCACCGATAAGCTCTATCATAACTTGTGGGTTCAGCGATTTACTCATTACTATCCTCTGTGTTCAGCCATTTGTATAAAGTGTCCTTTAATTCCATCAGTCTAACCGGTTTACTGACGTAATCATTCATACCACTGTCGATGCAATTTTCTTTATCGCCTTTCATGGCCGCACCGGTCACCGCAACAATAGGTATAGCAGTAAGCTGTTGTTGTTGCTCTAATTCACGAATATGCTTAGTTAGCTCGTAACCGTCCATTTCTGGCATATGGCAGTCGGTGAGTAGGAGGCTGTAGTCATTATTTTTGAATTTATCCAAAGCCTCTTGGCCATTGCTGGCAATATCACAGTTTAATTGCAGTCGAGCCAGTTGCTTAACAATCAGCTTCTGGTTAAAAGGGTTGTCCTCTGCGAGCAAGATTGTTTTACCAGCATCACTTTGCTCAATGCAGCTAGAGTCCTTAGTTTGCGTTAGCAGGCTATCGAGTTCATCCAGTGGCGTTAAGTCATCGAGACTGTCGACGGGGACTGGCTTAGTCGTTTGGCGTAGCTTCTTCAGCAACTGCATAAAAGAGTGCTGAGTGTGGGGGTAGAGTGAGCGTACCATATCCACCTGCAGTTGCTGCTCAGTAGAGGTGGTATGCAGAGCTGGAGTGACAAAGGCTAATGTTGGTAAAGAGGCACGCTGATTAGCACCTTGTGTAATTTCTTCATTCGCAGTAACAGTCATGATCAGAGCCGCATCTTTCTCTGGTTTTGCTTGCGAGATGTTTTCAATAACAATGACCTGCTCACAGGCTTTATGGCAGCAGTTGCTAAGCTGTTGTAATTCTGGTGCCTGTTGGTCTGAACTGTGAAGTAAGTAAAGGGTTTTAAAGGTTGGCTCTAACTGTTGTGGCGTGTGTCCTTGCCATACCGGGATGGTAATAGCAAAGCTTGACCCTTGATTAGGTTTGCTGGTTAAGCTGATTTTACCACCCATTAAATCAACCAACTTGCCACATATGGCTAATCCTAGCCCAGTACCGCCAAAGCGACGAGTGATGGAGCGTTCGGCTTGTGTAAAGGGGGTGAACAGTTTTTTCTGTACTTCTGGAGTGATGCCAATGCCGTTGTCTGATATGGTGAAAATCAGGTGAGACAATGCCACTCCCTCCGTTTTCCAATTCACTTTAATGGACACTAAGGCACCTTCTGCTCTGGTCGGCACACTAAACTTTATGGCATTGCTGACAATATTAAAAATAACTTGCCGGACACGGTTTTCATCTCCGGTTACCGTTAGCGGTAAATCTGTGGCTTCTAATACCACTAACTTAACGGATTTATCGTTTGCATGGGCAGAAAACGTTTTAACAATGTTATTGAGCATTTGCGAGGGAGAATAAGGGTAACTTTCTAGTTCTAACTTTCCTTGTTCTACTTTCGCAAGATCGAGAATATCGTTTAAAATTGCCACCAAATTATTGGCCGAAACCGTGGCGGTTTCGATTAGCTCTTGGTTATCCTCATTGAGCTCACTGAGGTTGATTAAATCAAGAGCACCAATGATGCCATTCATGGGGGTACGTAACTCATGGCTCATCATTGATAGAAAGTCTGATTTAGTACGATTTGCTTGTTCTGCCTTGATGATGGCGGCTTCTAAGTCGGCGGTACGCTCCGCCACCCGTTGTTCTAGTTCCTGGTTGATGTGTTGTAGTTTCTTTTGCGCAATGTATACATCCGTTTGGTCAATGACCACCCCATCGATGCGCGTGGGGTCGCCATGTTCATCACAGCCTACCACGCCTTTTGCATACAACACGATAACGTCACCTTCTGCAATAACACTGCGGTAACGTTGTTCGAAAGTATCACCGGCTTGTAAAGAGTTTTGCAGCGCTTCTGTGACTCGCTCTTTGTCATCAGGGTGAAGGCTCTGCTGCCATTTTGCTAAGTTTCCGATATCGTCGTCTTCGAGCTTAAAGATAGAGTTGGCTTGTCGATCCCAGTTCCAAACCCATTGATTCGCTACTTTTATGGCTCGCCAGGTGCCGATCTTTCCAGCTTGCATGGCCAGCTGCTTGCTTTCCTCAGCATCATGAAGCGCAACCAACATGTCTTTTTCATGGGTGCAGTCTGCCAAAATCCCATAAACATTGTGTGTTTTTATGCAGTACTTAACTTGTTCACCCTTGAATTCAAACCAGCGAATGGCGCCTCGTACTTCAATACGAAACTCAAATTGGATCATCAGCCCCTGCTCAATGTGATGCGCTAAGAGTTCTGCAAACAAGCTGCGGTCTTCATGATAAATCATCGACTTAAGTGACTCCCAGTCGAGCTCAGCAGATGCTGGTAGGCCAATAAGAGCTTTAAACTTAGGAGAGAAGTAGGCATGTTTGCTCACTAAGTCATAACACCAGATCCCTAAGTTGGCACTGTTGACTGCATGCCTTAAGATCCGAGTTTGTTCATCCTCGAGTGGGTTTTGGCAGTAGTAGCTGGTTAATTCTGTGATATGGATGGTAATTTCACTGTGGGCAACATCATAAAAAGAAAGTAAATACTGAGTTTTTCCTTGTAAACGGTGGCTTACTTGGACCAGAGCGCCATTGTTGATTGCTCTTTGCTCTAAAAAGCTACTGGGAAAATTAAACAGCTCATCAAGTTGACTGCCGACAATATTATTCTGGTTTTCTAGCAGCTGTTGTGCAGCCTGCGTTGCCTTTATGATCCGCCAGCTGGAAGAGACGATAAGGATTGGCATACTTTCATTCACCGATGTAGCCATAATCATGCCTTTAACAAAGTTCACCTGTAACAATAGTAGTCGCTTTTTGCCTCTGTGCTTTCGCAACAATAGAAAGCGACTGTGACGCATATGCTAAGTATAGCGAGCAAAATCTTTAGTATTGCTTTTTATTTTTTATTTGGTACTTTAGTGTTGTGGGCTGGAGTTAACCCACCGCTTGTTTGTTTGCACTTCTGAAGCCTGCTAAGGAAGTAAAATCTGAGAAGCTGCAATGGGAGTATTCCGTTTATGCCACACAAATCACCAAATTCAAATATGGCCCCTTCACTGCCGGCGCTTACCCTACTTGTGCTGGTTTTGTTACTACTGACTTTGTTAATCTTCCCCAGTTAAGTTCAGACGTTAACTTTCAATCTTAACTATGTGATTAAAATAAAAAATAATTTATTTTCTCTTTCTCAGGTACAACCAACAAGCTATTCAAAAATACCTCACCAAGTTGCTTATTTTGTTTAACTCGGTATAGTCTGACCTCGGTCACGCTATGCGCTGCAATAAATATCAACAAAATAATGAAACACATTGATCAATCAGCGCAGTAAGTAGGTATAAAGTATGCTCTTTGAGCTAGAGCCGGAAGTAGCTCTGTAGGTGACTGTTTGATATAGAGGCAGGTATGCAATTAGTTCAACTTAAGCCAGAGGATCCGCAGACCATTGCGGTGTTCTCTGAAATCGACAAGCTAATGAATAGCTTGTATCCCATCGCTAGTGCACAGTCTTTGGCTGTGGAAGAGCTGAACCAACCCAATGTTTATGCCGTAGGCCTGCAAACAGATGAAGGCATTGTTGCTTGCGGCGCCATTGTAAAACAATTTGATAAAACCTTGTACGGCGAAATTAAGCGCTTGTATGTCAAGCCAAGCTATCGCGGCAAGGGGTTATCTAAGCGTATTATGCAAATCTTGTTGCACTACGCTGGAGATGCGCAAATTCCCCTGATCCGCCTAGAGACAGGTTCAAAACAAACCAATGCGATTAAGTTATATGAAAGCCTAGGATTTGAGCGTTGTGAACGCTTTGGCTTTTACCGTGATAACCCCTTGAGTGTATTTATGTCTCTTGCAATGCACCAAGAGGAAAAATAAGAGTGTGAGTATTACCGTTAAAGACGGCGCCTAAGCGCCGTATAAATAGCTCGACATAACTTTATTGTTTTTGCATAAAAATAGTCACCTCGGCCATAGTTAAGCCGAATTTTTCAATGTAAGAGCGATTCATAAGGGTGTTATTATCAAACGCCCACATCCAATCATCAAAAGTCACTACATAGCTGGTGTCACCCACGGGTAAGTCCATCTCATAGCGCCAGTTCATGGCATTACCAAAGGTTTCACCTGAGGCTTCGGCTAAAATATCTCCAGCTCGGCCGACGTAACTGCCATTTTGTTGCTGACGAATTTTCCAAACTCGTTCTTTAACGCCGTCTCCCAACAAATACTCAAACGTTTCGTCGAGTATCAGTTGTCCCGACTCATTCTGGTAGGCGTTAATATCTACCACAAACTGCTGGATCATATTGCCATCACGGTCTTGTACAATGCCCCAAGCTTTTATATCCCCTTGAAAGAAGGTGTAAGGGTCAAACTTGGGTTGTAACTGGGCATAGCGGTTTCCTTCAATACCGCTGCTGCAAGCAGTAAGTAACAAAGTAATAAGTATAATAATGGTGGCTCGCATTTATTTACTCCCTAGTCCTAAAATTTCTGCACGTAATTTGGGCTCTGAGGTTTTACTTCCTAACCAAATATTGAAAAACCATCGGGTAAACTGTGGGTCTTGGACTTCACCAATTTTGTTGCTGCCCTGATAAAACTCAGTATAGCCTGCGGCATTACGGACACCATAAAGGGTTGTGTCTTCACTGACATCAGGAAATATAGCAATCATTTGTTGTAGCCACTTTTTTTCAAGCTCAGGGTCATTAAAGCCTTGTTTCTGCATCTCTTCAATGGAGCGCTCCGCAATGGCTTTACCGTCAAGATCGCGTAAATAGCGTAGTGCTAATACAAAGGGCTGCTGCTCAGAGTAAGTCCCCTGTGGTGCGTACAAGGTGGCATCGTAAACGTCCCAAAATAAATAGGTCATTCTGGCTGTTTCACCCACCGCTTTCGGTTGCTCAATAAAGCGCTGCACCACATCGATACTGGCGAGTGATGAAAAACTGGTAAAAAGTAGAGCTGTGGCAGCAAATATCCTTGTAAACATGGTAAGACTCCTCATACCTAAATGTACCCTTTATACGAGTTGCTCACCTTAATTGTTCACTTTTTCAGTGCACTTATCTTGTGCTGCTGTTTTCCACTCAGCGTTTTTGCTAGTCTGAAACAAACTCATAAAAAGGAAAAACAGTGACCATAACCGTGCGGCCTGCAGAGCCATCCGATGCCAAAACCATCTTACATTTTATCAATGAATTAGCTATTTACGAGAAAGAGCCTGATGCTGTGGTCAACACCGTAGCCGAAATAGAAAAAAAATTGTTCGGCGAGCAGGCAAGAGCCCACAGTGTCATTTGTGAGCAAGATGGCGAGGCGATCGGTTTTGCTGTCTATTTCTTTAATTATTCAACCTGGTTAGGAAAACATGGACTATACCTTGAAGATCTTTACGTAAGCCAAGATAAGCGTGGAAATGGAGCAGGGAAGGGGATAATGAAGTATTTAGCTAATTTGGCGTTAGAAAAGGACTGTGGGCGTTTTGAGTGGGTGGTATTAGACTGGAATAAACCGTCCATTGATTTCTACGACAGCATCGGCGCCGAGCCGCAAAACGAATGGATCATTTACCGCTTGAGTGGCCAAGCGCTAAAAGACTTTGCCACCAGTTAATGAGGTTATGGGGGCAATGCCCAGTAGGGCATGCGCCGGTATCAAGCTAATTATCAATGTGACCCAAGTCTCGCTCTGGGTCCAATTTATCACGGACCCGCCGTTTTAGTTCCTTTGCCTCAGGGAAACCACCATCGAGTTTGCGACACCAGATTAAGGTGTCGTTATAATAAATTTCAAAGCAGCCTTTGCTAGCCGGCACTAAGGCGACTTCAGCTAGATCATCGGAAAAAGTCGAGAGTAGCTCTTGTGCTAGCCAGGCTGAACGCAACAACCACTGACACAAAGTGCAATAATGAATACGAATTTTGGGCTTGCGCAACATGATATCGTTTGATTTAAGGGTTTGTTAAATTATAGAGGTATGGAAGCTGAGAGAAAAGCTCAAAGAGCGAAGGTATGGAACCCCAGCAATTATCTCAGCGACATACTAAAGTGATGACAGTAGGCAGACAGCTATTTCAGCTATGTAGTCAATGTTACTGTTGTTTTAATTTTTATTGTGCTTGTTACTCCTGAGGCTATCCACTTTTACCGCTCAACATTAACTGATGTTTTTCGCGAGCCGAACAAACTCAGAGAAGATCGAATCTTTGATTAGCCTATCTGGGGTAAAGGCATAGTAGCTTTGGTAAACGTTTTCCATGGTGCCAATTAACACCACATCATAGTGGCGCTCCAGTTCGCGCTTTATTGATAAGGGCGCAGGAAAAAATCCAAACCCTTGCTGACCAAGGGATTTCATTAGGGCACTGTCATCAACGTGGCCGGCTACTTTCACATCAATATCTTGCTCTTGCAGCCAATATTGAATGGCATTGGTTACTGGGCTATGTTTTGCTGGTAATAAAATCGCTTTATCTTGTAGCGAGGCTGGATAGTGTGATTTCAGCATTTCGGGCGCATCTGACGAGCCATAAAAGCCAATTTGGCTCTTTCCTATCTCATGACAAAACACCTTAAAAGGTAATTGGCTGTCTAAGGGCTTATCTGCCAATACAATATCGAGCTTGTGCGTGGCCATTTGTGCTAACAGCTCAGCTTGTTGGCCGTCAATACAATGCAGGTTGGCGACTTTATCGTTTTCGATTAATGGAGCTAGCCATTTTGAAACCAAAGATTTGGGAATGGCATCTGAAATACCCACTTTTAGCGTACGGTGAGCGTTACCGAATTCATCTTGGGTGGTTTCTAACCACTCTTTTGCAATTGAGAACATATCATCAGCATACTGTTTGGTTAGAATGCCAAAATCAGTCAGCCTGAGTCCGCGGCCCTCACGGATAAACAAAGGTTTACCCAAGCGCTGCTCTAAGCTAGATAGTTGAGCGCTGATCGTTTGCGGGGTTAAATGCAGTATTTTACTCGCGGCTGCGATACTGCCTTCGTTACTCACCTGCCAAAAATAATATAGATGGTTAAAGTTTATGTTCATTGTTCGGTAAAATCTTATACTTGGTTAGATATAATCAGCTTTTATCTTTTTTTCAAGATTAGTAAATTTGTTGTCACGGAGCAAGAGAAAGATTGTTCATAGGCACTGTCCGACCAAATTGAGGTAGAAGATGAAACTAAATCTTGTTAGCCAAAACACCACGTTATCCGCAGATAACAAGGTCGCTTTCACAAAAGCGGTGAAAAGTCGATTAAAAAGCTATGCCGATAATATTCGCAAGGTCAACGTGAGATTAGACGAGTTAAGCAGCAAAAGTGGCAACATGACACTGTGTAAGGTAGAGGTGCTACTGCCAGGCTTACCCACGCTAATTGTTAAGGCTAAGGGGAAAACAGTACTGCAAGCGCTGAGCCGAGCGCTGAAAAATAGCCAACAAATATTGGCGCAAAGTTATTTTAAACTGAACGGCTCATGATTTTTAGCAATTGCATGAAGTAAACAATCGAATATTAACGTAGCAATGCGATTGCTATTACCGGTGTCCATTCTCCAGTTCCCAAGCACTTGCCGTGGCAAGGACGCCACGCAATTTTTTACACTAGTCTAAAAATCCCACCAGTAAGATTTTACCTTGCGCCATACCTGGGCGTTGGCAACACAGATCGATGCGCATATTGGCAGCGGTCTGATAAAGCTGGCGTAATTTAGGAAAAGGCTTTTCAACGAACTGCAGGGTTTTTACTTTCAAACTTCTGCGGGTCATGATGTCTAAAAATGCGTAGGAAGTGGAGTTAAGAGCTGATTTACAGGCTGACAAAATCTCTTCATTGACCTTATGGTTATGGATCACTTGCATCGCCTCAGGTTTAGATAGGTTGCCCGTTGAGGCAACAATAACGCAAAGGGCATAAATATCTAACACCCCCACAGCCCTGACTTTTTGTATTTTGGGATCTTCATACGCTACCATGACACAAGGCAGGTTATCAGCATCAAACTCAAGCGGGTGGACCTGATCCAGTCGCAGTTCAGGGTCGATGTGTTTATTCATCAGTTTTTCAAGTTGTGCCACCTGTGGCAAGGGTACGCCTTTGTGAAGGGCATGGATTTGACGAGTTTTAATACTTTGCTCTGCGGCTTCCACCAAAGGCTGCATTTTAAAATGTAGATCGTCGTCGGCAAAAGGTTTTGATAGCACAAAAGCCGCGCCATATTCCATTGCCAGTTTAATTTGTTCTTCATCGTCGACAGTAGTGACCATAGCCATGGTAATGTCGAGCTTTTTGTGTTTAATTGCCTTAACCAATGCTAACCCAGATATGTCGGGCATATGCCAATCGGTTAACACTATGTCGGGGTGCCATGAGCCTATGACTTTCAGTGCTTCTTTGGCGCTTTGCGCTTTTCTAACCAGCAGCCTGCGATATTGAAATCGCTCTAGACCTCGTCGGACTATTTCTAGGGTTGCCGGGCTGTCATCAACGATTAATACCTTCACAAACTACCACTTAATTGAAAAATATAGATTTATTATAGGCACGATTCTGTACCAATACTAAACTAAACGAAGAGTAAACTAAGAGCAAGCAATATGTTAATTGAAAAACTACCCAGCGACGTATTCATTTATATGGCGGTAAACCTTGGACTGTTAATATTAGCGGCCTGGTTTTATATCCTATTATTGATATTAAGAGAATTTCGGCTATTTGCAAAAAATGTCCAAGGGAATAACCAAGCAGGACAAGATAACCACTATTTGTTGCAACAGTGTCGCGATGCCATTGACCGCTCTATGCGGTTTATTGCCGATAACCAAAAAACCATCCAAGAGCTGGCCAGCATACAATCCAACCTCGAGCAGCAGTTAGTAGAAATAAAAACCTCCACCCAAGATCATATTACCAAAGATGAACAAACTAAAATTGATGAATTGAATCGCAAGTTAATTAAATCTCATAAGCTCATTAAAAAACTCAAAGGCGATCTAGATAGCAGCATCGAGCGTCTTAAAGTCACCCGTCGTAAACTCTATGATCAGTACGAATCGACCGAACAATTACAAAAAGAAAATCAAGAATTGCGACAACAGTTAGAGGAATCACACACCGCCGCTGGACCGTCAGAGAAGGAACTGGAACAATTGGTGGCGAATTTTGAGCGTGAGCGGCAAGATATGTCTCATACAATCAACGAATATAAACGCCAAATTGCTGAGCAGAGTCAAGCTTTGCAACAGCTAATAGTACAAGAGCAAGAAGTGGAAGATGGTGCAAAATTGCAAGAAATTAAGGCTGAACTTGAGCAAACCCGAGAAGCCTTGCATCACCTTTCAAAAGAGAAAAAGTTTATTGAAAGCCGCTACCTGGAGATGGTAAACAGTCAGAATGAATAATTAACAAAAATTTTCATAAATAGTGACATTTTATTTTAATTTGTGTAGGGTTTAGGCACGTTGATATAGGACGCTAAGTAAGTTGCTGTGCACAATCATAAGGCATTACGGTTCGGTACACCTGGTTACATTGGGTAAAACGGTGCGCGGCACTTGCATAGCAATAAAAACAACATAAGCCGTGACAAAGGAATCCTCACATGACTTATATCCCTGATACCAGCTCCCAGGATACTAAGGTCGAAAAGCCGAAAAGGCGTTTATCGTTACTAGTATTGGCTGCTATTTCTATAGTGGTAGTGGTGGTTGCGTTAGCGCCCCTTTTTTCCCAGTGGCTCAGTGGTGAAGCGGCGGTCGCAAAACAAGACATCCACATTACCAGTGTTAAAAAGGGCGACTTTATCAGAGATATTTCGGTGCAAGGTAAAGTGGTTGCCGCGCGACGGCCGCAGATTTATAGTCCAGCTCAAGGCACGGTGACTTATCATGTTGCCGCTGGCGATTCCGTGGTCGCCGGACAAACGTTAGCCGTTATCGACAGCCCAGAACTAAAAAGTGAACTGGCGCAACAGCAAGCTGAACTCAACCGCCTAGAAACCCAACTGCAACGTCAGATCATTCACGCCAAAAAACAAGACTTAGTACAAGAAAACTACCTTGGTGAAGCCGAGGTGGCACTGAATGCGGCTAAGCGAGAAATGCAGCGATCAGAAAATGGCCTAAAAAGCCAAGTGATCAGCGATATAGATTACCAAAAAGCCAAAGACGAATTACAAAATGCCGAGCGGGAATACCGTTTGGCACTAAAAGAAGTGGCGCTATTAAAAGAAAGCCAGAAATTTGAAATTCGTACCAAAGAGCTGGAATACGATGCCCAAAAGGTCAAGGTGGCTGAACTGAGTCGCCAGGTTGATGCCCTTAAAGTAGTGTCACCGGTCGCGGGGATCGTGGGGAATTTGGCGGTTGAGCAAAAAAATACGGTGGCAAAAAATCAATCCTTGTTGAGTGTGGTTGATTTATCCGAATACGAAATCGAGGTGCAGATCCCTGAAAGTTACTCAGAAGACTTAGCCATTGGCATGAGCGCTGAAATTAATCTTAATGGTGAATCGTACCAAGGAGAAATTGTCGCCATTTCCCCAGAAATAGAAAACGGTCAGGTTGCCGGCAAAATTCGCTTTAATCAGCAAACAGTGAATGGCCTTAGACAAAACCAACGCCTTACCAGTCGTATTGTGATAGAGCACAAGCAAAATATTGCTTACTTACCCCATGGCCAGTATCTCACGGTGCATAATGGTCAGTTTGCTTATGTTGTAAAAGAGGGGCGGGCCGTTAAAACACCGATTAAGGTAGGGCTACGAAGTATTTCGCAAGTTGAAGTGCTTGCTGGTCTCAAAGAAGGGGATTTAGTGGTGACGTCGGATCCGCGCTTATTTAATGACGCGCCAAGCGTCAGAATTCTGCAATAGGGAGCTTACACATGTTATCGATGCGCAATTTGGCCAAGGCATACTATACCGATACCATCAAAACTCAAGCGTTGCAGCCTTTCGATTTGGAGATTGCCGCTGGCGAGTTTGTCGCCGTAGTTGGGCCATCGGGCTCTGGGAAAACGACGTTTTTAAACGTCACCGGACTGCTGGAAAATCCCTGCGAAGGCCAGTATGAGTTAGATGGCATTAATGTGGAAAAGCTCAGCGATAAGCACAAGTCAAAGCTTAGAAATGAGAAAATAGGCTTTATCTTTCAAAGTTTTAACCTAATCCCCGAGCTGAACCTGTACGACAATATCGATATGCCACTACGCTATCGTAAGCTGTCGAGCAAACAGCGTCATGAACGCATTATGGATGCCCTCACAAAGGTGGGGTTAGCGTCGCGGCAAAGCCACTTTCCAGCACAACTCTCTGGTGGTCAACAACAACGAGTGGCGATTGCCAGAGCCATTGCCGGTAAGCCTGCTTTTTTGCTCGCGGATGAACCAACAGGCAACTTAGACAGCAAAATGGCTGACAGCATTATGCAGTTGCTGCAAGACATTAATAACCAAGGCACCAGTATTATTATGGTGACACATGACCCGCAACAAGCGCTAAAAGCACAGCGTGTAGTGGAAATTCGCGACGGCATTATTGCAGAAGTCGCCGACTACGCCAAAGCCATTGCTTAGGAGATCATATGCTCGGTTATTACATTAAGCTGGCAATATTGTCATTACGCAAAACCCCTTTTTTATCCCTATTAATGATAGCGACCATTGCCATTGGTATCGGTGCGGCAATGACCACCTATACGGTCAGTTATATGCTGAGCAAAGATCCCATTCCGACAAAAAGCGATAAACTGTTCCATGTTCGGCTTAACAGTTATGGTCCCGATAAGCCTTTTGCTATTCAAAATGGGCAAGAAATTCCGCCTAAAATCATGACCTATCAAGACGCCATGAATTTACAGCTGGCCGAGCCGGGGGTAAGAAAAACTCCTCTGGCCAGCTTTAAACAAATGGTGCGCAGCACTGAGCAAAGTCGGGTAGCAGCTAAAATGACTCCGATCCGCAGTGCCTATCGCGACTTTTTCGCCATGTTCGAGGTGCCATTCCTGTTTGGCCAACCATGGAGCGAGCAGGCAGATAAAGCAGGATTGCCTGAGGCGGTGATCACCAGAGAGTTAAACGACAAGCTGTTTAACGGTGCAAACTCGGTAGGACAGGGACTATTGATTGGGGAGCATCAATACCGCGTGGTCGGAGTTATCGATCACTGGTATCCCACCCCCAAATTCTATGATTATGGCGTACGTGCCTTCAGCAAGCCTCGTGATGTCATGATCCCACTGCAATCTCAAGTAAATCACACCTTTTGGACGGCCTCGGATATTTCTTCCCGCTGCTGGCGCGAGCCTGCCGATGAGTCATTCGCTGCCCGTTTGGCTTCTGAGTGTGTTTGGCTTTCTTATTGGGTAGAGCTGGGCTCTGCCTCAGAGCGTACACAGTACCTCGACTTTTTACGTAGTTACTCGGCAGAGCAAAGAGAGTATGGCCGATTTTTGCGCGAACCATTACATCAGTTGTTGGATGTGAAGGAGTATTTGTACGATCAAAAAGTCCTCAAAGAAGATGGCAACATTGCCATTTGGCTGGCTTTTGCTTTTTTACTGGTGTGTTTGCTCAACAGTATGGCAATGATGATGGCCAAGTTTCACAGCCGCGCCGGTGAAGTGGGTTTACGCCGTGCCGTAGGCGCATCGCAGCGCGACATTATCCTGCAGTTTTTAGTTGAAACCTGCATTATTGGTTTGCTGGGGGGAGTTGCAGGCTTGGTACTGGCGCAATTAGGGCTCAGTATCACCGCACAGCTTTACAGTCACCTCTATGCGCAAATGCTGGAAATGACCTTTGGATTGGTGCTCATGACACTGGCGTTGGCCATTATTAGTGCCATGATCTTTGGTTTGTTGCCCACCGTTCGAGCGGCGCACACGCAGCCATCGAGTCAGTTGAAAAGCTTGTAGGAGCGGCCCATGAGAGACGTATTTCCCATTTTGAAAACCATTAAGCACAGCAAGCTTGCCCCCTTACTTTTGACGCTGCAAGTGGCGTTAACCTTCACCATTTTGGTCAACGCCATGAACATGATGGTGACTAAAGAAGCTGAGTTGGTAAAGCCAACCGGGTTAAATGAAAGCGAGTTATTTAGTTTTTCTACCAACTTGCCAGGAAACCAAGCGCAAAAAAGTGCACAATTAGAGCAAGACTTGGCCGCCATTCGTGCCTTACCCAGCGTGGCCAGTGTCAGCCCGATCACAGGCATGCCACTTACTAATTGGGGACGCTCGCTGGATGTTGGCTTAACGGATAATGAAAACGACCGCATCACCCACGCTGGATACTATGGTTCTGATCATACTGTGATAGAAACGCTGGGGTTGAACTTAATTGCTGGCAGAAACTTTACTCCCTCCGATGTCATTGAGCAGTATTATGATGGCCACAAAAGCTCGGCCAGTGTGATTATTTCCAAGCAGCTCGCAGCTAAAATAAAACCGCAAGATTGGCGTAGTGTTGTTGGCGACACCATTTTTGTTGAGTTTGTGCCGCAACGTGTGATTGGGGTGGTAGACAACATGAAAGCCGCCTGGCGATTTTGGTATGCCTACGACATGACGGTATTAAGTTCGGTGCGCGAGCATTATGAAGAAAGCATGTTGGTGGTACGAGCCAAGCCCGGTCAACGCCAGCAAGCCATGGAGGCGACGTATTCCTTGTTAGTGCAGCAGCCCGGTCGTCACCTTGATAACTTTCAGGCCTTCACAGAGATAAAAAAAGACAATCTGCAAGCCGACTTTGCTGCTAGCCAAACCTTGAAGGCGGTGATCATCGCACTGGCTTTTGTCACTATGTTGGGCATTTTTGGTCAGGCACGATACACCGTGATCAAACGCCGTAAGCAAATAGGCACGCGGCGTGCCTTAGGCGCGACTCGCGCTCAGGTATTGGCTTACTTGCTGTTAGAAAATGCAATTATGATGGTTGCAGGCATCGTGCTGGGCTCAGTGCTTGCCATCTTAGCGAACATGTATTTGGTTAACTACTTTGCCCTTAGCGCGGTGCCCGGCGAGTATTTACTTTGGTGTGCTGGCGCAATGATTGCCGTTGGCCAGCTAGCAACACTTTACCCTGCAGTGATGGCTGCACGGGTTCCTCCTGCTATAGCCACTCGCACCGCTTAATGCCATTTCGCGGCCCTCATTTTGTGTGATTTTGCTGCTATGGTAAAATCACAGCAATGGGGGAAGTATGCTAAAAATTTCAAATAACGTAACATTGGCAGAGTGGGAAATTGACTTATCGGCGATCCGCGCCCAAGGCGCCGGAGGACAAAATGTCAATAAGGTAGCCAGTGCAATTCATTTGCGTTTTGATATCAAGCGCTCAACCTTACCCGCCTTTTATAAAGACAAGCTCCT
Source organism: Pseudoalteromonas 'SMAR' (assembly GCF_048515945.1). Classification (NCBI taxonomy): domain Bacteria; kingdom Pseudomonadati; phylum Pseudomonadota; class Gammaproteobacteria; order Alteromonadales; family Pseudoalteromonadaceae; genus Pseudoalteromonas; species Pseudoalteromonas 'SMAR'. The sequence continues at coordinate 173,147 of NZ_JBLWMW010000001.1, read as the reverse complement.
TGAGCTGAACGATTCGCGCATCACCAAAGAAGGGGTTGTGGTGATCAAGGCACAAAACCATCGTACTCAAGAGCTAAACCGCGAAGACGCCCTAAAGCGCTTGCAAGCACTTATTCAACAAGCGACCAAAGTGGAAAAAAAGCGTCGCCCCACCAAGCCCAGTAAAAGTGCCCAGCGCAAGCGGCTTAATCAAAAAACCAAGCGTGGGCAAACCAAGGCATTGCGTGGCTCTGTGAAGCTTTGATTTACTACTCACTAACGCTTTAATGGCAGGGTTAAAGTAAACTTGGCGCCGCCTAAACTGGCCTCGCCAACCTCACATTCACCGTGATGCCATTGGGCAATTTTGCGCACTATGGCCAGCCCTAAACCGTAGCCGCCGCCGTTTTTACTGCGGCTTTCGTCTAACCGCGAGAAAGGCACAAAAATGCTTTGCCATTGCTCTTTGGCAATGCCATTACCATCGTCTTCAACAATAATACTGGCTTGTTCATTGTGGCATTGCAATGACACTGAAATTTGGCTGTAACCGTATTTATCGGCATTCTGGATCAGGTTCTGCAAGGCACGACTGAGGTAATGATTATTGCCAGTGACATTGACTGCGTTGCCGCCAGCCTGAAAGTGAATGGCTTTCTCGGTTAATTTACCGAGTTTGCTGACTTGCTGCTCTATAACCTCGTTGAGGTCGACGTCGCTCATGGTTAGTTCCTCAAGCTCGAACTCCAGTCGCGCGTAAGCCAGCATTTCGGCGATTAACTGCTCCATCTCGGTAACGTCTTCAGCCATGGCTTGAGCTTGCTGTTGGCTCTCCTTAGGCAGCATGGCGAGGGCAAACTTAAGTCTTGCTAGGGGCGTGCGCAGATCATGGGATACGGCATTAACCAATAACTTTTGATTCTCTATTAGCCTCGCCACTTGCGCCGCAAGGGCACGAATTTGCTCGGTTAAGGTAGCAATGGCTGAAAATCGTGAGCGCCGAGTTGCGCTGGGTAACTGCCCTTGCGTGAGGCTGGCGGTAATGTGCTTTAATTGCAGCAAGTCTAACCACAGTGGCCGTATCCATAACATCAATAAAAACGCCAGAATAGCGTAAGAAAACAGTTTCAGCGCCCAACGTTTGTCCGCAGCGCTGGTGGCAGGGGCGAATGGCCCAAGTTGGATGAGTTTGTCTGAGTTCGCTATAGCAAAAGTGAGTAAAGCATGACCTTGGCTATTGTAACTGGTCAGTACCTGTCCTTGACGTAATAAGGAAGTTTGCTCGGGCAGCCAAGCGATATCGTCGATTTGCAGTACTTTTAGGTTCTCAGACTCTGCGGGCAAGGAGCTTGGGCTGACACTGGTTTGCAAAGTCTGGGCTACGGATTGCGCATGCCTCAGCTCGTCAGGCTCTGATACGGCCCACTGCTGCCAAATAAGTTCGTTGAGCTGGTTGATAACAACAATGCTGGTGAATACCGCCAAATACAGGCTCAGCAGAAGTTTTAACACGAATAATTCAGTCCCATGCTGATTTAGAGCAGAGGTAGCCTTTTCCCCACACGGTGATTAAGCGTGCAGGTTGTTCTAAGTTATCGCCTAACTTTTTCCGTAAGCGACTTATGCGCACATCCACGCTGCGGTCTAAGCCATCATATTCACGCCCCACCACATGCTTATAGATGTAATCGCGGCTCAAAGTTTCACCGGCATGACTGGCCAGTGTTTTCAGTAAATCAAACTCATAACTGGTGAGCTCAACCTCGTTTCCAGCTAAAAAGACCTTACGATCCGATTTATCAATTTGCAGATCGCCTAACACGATTGACTCGGTGTTAGCCGGTTGCACTATGGTGCGGCGTAATAGCGCGTTGAGACGAGCGAGCAACACATAGGGCTCCACCGGCTTAATAATGTAGTCATCGGCGCCAATCTCGAGTCCTTTGACGTGGTCAAAGTCACTGTCTTTGGCGGTTAAAAATAAAATTGGCCCAGTAAATTCTTGCCGTACCGCTTTGCAGATGGAGTAGCCATCTAACCCAGGTAACATAATATCCAATATTAAAAGATCCGGTTTTTCGACTTCGATGGCGTTTATGGCGTTAACGCCGTGATGCAGAGTGACCACTTCAAAGTCGTTATGGCGTAAAAATTTAGCCGTTAGCTCGGCTAACTTAACATCATCTTCAACCAGTAATACTTTAGCCATTAAAATACACTCCAATCACTTTTCAGTTTACGACGGTACTTTTGGTTGGCGCTGCTGTGGACTTCAATCATTTGCTCGGCAACCACCTGCTGCTGACTATTTTTTAATGTAAATCGCATGGTTTTTTCAAGTTTTATGGCTTTGTTGGTGTTCACTTTTTGCGTTTGTTGCCAACAAGCCAATTGCAACTGCTGCTGATACAGACACAAGTCTTGCTTTTGTTCGCTTTGCCAAGTGATTTTAGCGGTCATTTCACACGCTTGCCCAGCCTGCTTTACCATGCAGGTAATGGGCTTAATAGCAAAGCGTATGGCGCTACTTTGCTCTGCGAATGCCTGTAAAGGGGCTATACAGCTCAAGCACAACAACGCGGAGTTAAAATTCATATTTGCCCCCGACAAATACCGTGGCGGTATAATCATCAGTCACTAGGGGGCTGTTGGTCATGGCGCTGTCTAAGCGTTTATATTTGGCGTTGAACTTAAATTGCCACTGCTCTGAAAGGGCATAGGAGTAAGCAAAACTGAGGTACGGTTGCAGGCTTGCTTTGCCGTCATACCAGAAGCTGGCGTTGGCGGTGTCTTTGCCGTCTATGCCGTAATAGTAGTCAATTAATGCTTGGCTTTTCCATTGCACACCTGCTTTGAGTGCAGCGCTTGCTTTGCCAGATAAAGCAAAGCGATAGCTAAGCGCAACCTCTGCCAAGTAGCCTTGATAAGTATTAGTTATGTCACTGAGCCAGCTGGCAGATACTTTTACCTGATTGTTCAGCAACCAATGCATTAACACGCCGCCATCCGCGGCCCATTTGCGCTTAGCTATTTGTTGTAGCGAAATGGCATTAGCCATGACGGTAGATTCTCCGCCTGGCAGCTGGGCGCTGGAATCCAAAAAGGTTTTTTGCAAGAAGATATTATTCGGGTGAAACTTTTCAAAGTAAGCTTGTTCGGCGTTAAAGGTGGTGATTAAGCTAAAATCAAAACGCGGCTTGTTTACTAATGTATAGCCCAAGGTGCCATTATCAAAAAATAACTGCTCGCCGTAGTAGCTTAAATAAGGCACCACAACCAAAGGAATGTTTTCACCTTGATGCAATGGGTTTGAAATAACGCCTGCACCTACCGCCACACCAACTTGCCATTGGCCGACAGCAACACATTGCTGTTGTTCAGCATCACAGTCTGATGAGTTAGCCAATGAGGGGAGGGCAAGTAGCAGCGCCAAGGCACCAAGAAATTTTTTCAACCTCTAACTCCATAAAGATATAGCATGCTTATGAACGCCGATTAAGAATTCTGCAGTTAATGTACCAGCACTGGGGTAAAACACCACTAAGGGTAACAATAAATAACAAAACTAGGCGTCATAATAACAGAATTTTAGTGCCAGATGACTAGGCTTGGGAGCACGGCAATGAATCAAGGTTTCAAGCATGAAGTACACGATGGTATTAAGCTTAATTTTGCTTTTAGGTTTGAGTGCCTGCGGTGACACCAGCAGTGACACAGAAGCACTAAGCGTGCCGCCATTAAAGGCCCTCAGCAACAGTAAAGCCCATTTACAGCAGGCCAGTAGTGCACAATTCGATCGCTTTATTAAAAATGGTATTTTTCTGGCGCGGTTGCAACAAAGCACTGCGCAGCCGTCTGCGCCTTGGTTAAGTGCCAGTTCTCCTTATTCAACCAGCAATCAGCTGGTGGCTGGCGTTGCTGAGAGTGACCGTATTAAATTTGCTGGCCGTTATTTGTTTATTGCCGGAAGTACGCAAACGGCTTATAACCGCGAGGCAAGTAAAAGCTTTGTTCGGATCATGGACTTACAACAGCCACAAGCGACGCAAGTAAATGAGCTAACGCTTTCACCGCGTGAGTTTAGCAGCCAACACTTGTACTTACATAAGCAGACCTTAGTGAGTGTGATGATAGGCAGTAACCCTCACTTTGCTGAGCAGCTTAGCCCCAGTGGTGTGACTTCAAAGGCAAACTCGCCAGGCCACATTGAGCTGGCATTCAGTGACGTTTCATTACCTGCGCAAGCCCAAGTAGGGCAACGTTTTGCAATGGACGGCACTTTAGTGGGAAGTCGTTTAGTGGGCAATAAGCTCTATGTTATCGCTAAGCATGACCTAACTTACAGTGATTTTATCGCCAATGATAAGCAGCAAAGCTATGCGCGTTTGCAAGCATCAGAATTGCCAGCAATGCTACCAAGCCTTGTTAACCTAACCAAGCAAACGAGTCAGCCGCTGGTAAACAGTGAGCAATGTTATATCCCCAAGGATGCCACGGAAAATGATGGCTACCATGGCCTAACAACCATCACCAGCTTTGATGTTTTAAACCTCGGTGATATTACCACGACCTGTGTCAGTGCTCGCAGTGATGGCTTTTATATGTCACCGTCGTCACTGTATTTATACAGTTATGTTTTTACACCCTCTCACTCAAGTCAGGCTAACACCGCACTTTGGGATCCCAAGGGGTTGCTACTGCATAAGTTTAATCTCAGGGAGCAGGGGGCGAGTTATCAAGCAACAGGTCAAGTACCAGGAGTCTTAGCACGTGCCAGTGATACTATGGCTGCAACGCGCTTTGATGAACGTGACGGGGTACTTAGAGTGCTCACCAGCCGCGATGATGCCACGGTAGGCCATTTACATCAGTTGCATCTATTGCAAGCTGAGGGCAATAATTTAGCCATTATTGCACAGCTACCCAATGCCCAGCATCCACAGCTAATTGGTAAGGTCGACCCAGAGTCAAACCAAGTGGAAGAGCAGGTGTACGCGGTGCGCTACGTCAACGACCGAGCCTATGTGGTAACATTTCAGCAAAGCGATCCCCTTTATGTGATTGATCTTAGCGACCCTCGAGCCCCCAAAATAATAGGAAAGCTAGACGTTCCCGGGTACTCCACTTATCTCCATCCTGTTGCTGACAACCTGTTATTAGGCGTGGGTCAGCAGGTGAGCGCTGATACGGCACAAGGAGTGGGCACTCAAGTGAGCTTATTTGATGTCAGTGACCCTACTGCCCCATTGCTACTTGGTGCACACTACTTTACTGAACAGTTTACGCCGCTGGAAAACGACTATCGTGGGCTGGCAATGGTGACTGAGCAAACTCAAGTGCGCTTTTCCTTGCCATTGGTGTCGTGGCAGGTGACGGAGTCTGAGGGGGCTGTGCAGCAGTGGTATAACGAAAATAGCCTGGCTGCATTTACTATTTCTTTGCAAGAAAAACCAAGCTTAGAGTATATGGGTCGCAGTGAAGCGCAGCTTTCAGCGCCAATACACAGTGATTTGCCGCTGGGGTTTTCTGAAGCAGATAGGGGGCTTATTAACGCAGAGCAATTATTTTATATCCACGGTAATTATGTTTGGCAAAGTTTATGGCGCTCGCCGAGTAACAACCGCGGCCCGTTTTAGTTGCAGTGCACTGTTTTGCTGGTAAGCGGTGAACTGTAGCGCGGCTTACTCGTTCAGCATAAAGCTTACTTTAACTGAGCCTAATACAGCAAGGCAGTGACTTTAGCCCCATTAAAAGGGGCTTTTTTTACTTTTATAGCAAAGAGATATTGCCCCGAAGATTTAAAAATACGGCAATCGCCTCCATATGGTCTAGAGTAACAATACATTTAACCATAAGGATTAAGCTATGATACAAGTAGGACAATCACTGCCAGCGGCAGAGCTCAGTGAATTAACTGCCGACGGCATGCAAAGCCACCAAGTGAATGAACTGTTTGCTAATAAAAAAGTGGTGCTGTTTGCAGTACCTGGTGCGTTTACGCCAACCTGCTCAGCGTCGCATTTGCCTGGCTTTGTCGTTAATGCCGATAAAATCAAGGCAAAAGGGGTCGATACCATAGCCTGTGTCGCGGTAAATGATGGCTTTGTAATGAAAGCTTGGGGGGATGCTCACAATGCCGATGACATCATGATGCTAGGAGATGGCGACGCCAGCTTTACCAAGGCATTGGGGTTAGACATGGACACCGGTAGCTTTGGCGGTGTGCGCTCACAGCGTTATGCCATGGTGATTGAAAATGGTGTGGTTACTCAGCTACACGTTGAGGAGCCGAAACAGTTTGAAGTGAGCAAAGCGGAAGCCATTTTAGCTGCGCTTTAATTAAAGAATAGTGGGGCTTGCGCCCCACCGTTGCTGGCTTATTTTAAGTCAAAGCGGTCTAGTTGCGTCACTTTTACCCAAGTTGCTCCGATAATCTCTTGACTGCTAAGGTCTGAATCAAGAATACCTTACTTGAGCGCCTTGATATCTTCTGCGCTTATTATCACCTTGTCTGAGCGACACTTCCAGTCAGTACCGTTAAAATAGCCCATAAAAGGAAAAAGGCTAACAAAATGAGGTTGTCAGCCCAATTGGTTGGTAAGTGAATTACTTTTTAGGGTCGTGCTTATCAAACCACCATTGAATGTAAGCCACCTTATTCAACAGGTTCGATGGTCTACGGGTGATCCCATGAGAGGCATCGGGAATACGCACCATGGCCGTATCTACGCCTTGTAACTTCAACGCTTGATAGTACTGCTCTGTTTCTGAGATGGGCGTGCGGTAGTCTGCTTCACCGGTGAGCAGCATAGTCGGTGTGGTGACGTTACCAACATAGCTGATGGGCGAGCGCTTCATATAATGTTCCATGTGCTCCCATGGCTTACCTGGGAACCAGTAATCCGCAAAGAACGGATAAAAATCAGCGGTAAGCACAAAGCTGTACCAGTTGATCACCGGTTTTGCTACCACAGCTGCGGCAAATCTATCGGTATGCCCTACAGTCCAGGCAGTCAGCACTCCACCGCCCGAGCCGCCGGTAACAAATAAACGATCTTTATCAATAAAGCCTTCGCTGATGAGGTGATCTACGCCGGTCATTAAGTCGTCGTAGTCGTGACTTGGGTAGTTATGGTGAATGGTTTGAGCAAACTCTTTACCGTACGAGTCGCTACCACGTGGGTTCATGTATAGAACCACGTTCCCTTGTGCGGCGAATAACTGCACTTCGGCACTAAAGTGAGGGCCATAGTTGGCCACCGGACCACCATGGATCTCCAGCACTAAGGGGTATTTCTTCGACTTATCAAAGCCAGGAGGGTAGGCAACCCAGCCTTGAATTGGCAGCTCATCGTGTTTTGACTTCAGCCACACTTCTTCAACCTTGGCTAATTCTTTGTTACCTAAAGCATCGGCATTAAGCTGGGTGATAGCCCGAGGCTCGCCTCGCTTCACTACCGCTACGTCGGCTGGGGCTTGGGTGTCTGCCAAGGTGAAAGCCACTAAGCCGCGGTCACTGATGTCATAATCGCCACCAGAATAAGGGCGGCCAAAGCTGACGCTGCCAATTTCGTCGGTGATCACTTCAAAACGGCCTTTCAAGGGTTGGTAGCCGAGCGTGGTTTTGCCTTCGCTGTCGTAACTTACGTACACACCACGGCCATTAGCCGCCCAAGTGACCGACTCTAAACTGCGGTCTAAGTCGGTAGCAAAGGTTTGCGTGTCTCCCGAGCGCAAGTCTTTAACGTACAGCAGGTTATTTTCGTAATTGGTTTTTTTATCGTCGTGCCCTAAATAGGCCAAATAGCGACCGTTCGGCGACACTTGCGGGTTACGATCTGGGCCTTTTCGGTCGGTAACTGCGGTAATTTCTAGCGAGTCTAAATCGAGTTTGTAGACTTCGCTGTTGGTGGGCTGCATCTTGTGGTCTGGATGGCGGTTAGCAGAAAAATAAAGGGTTTTACCGTCATCACTAAAGCTTAAGCTGCCGCCATGGTCGAAGTCACCAGAAGTCAGCTGGATAGCATTACCGCCGTTGGCGTCGATTTTAAAAATATGGCGAAACCCCGGTTCCGTATAACCAGCACCATCGGCACGGTAATAGACATCATCGATAAACACCGGCGGCTTTGCCCACTCAGCCCCTTCAGGCTTGCCAGCCACACTCACCGGTGGCGCTTGTTTGCTGGGCACAAACTGACTAAAGAACAGGCTTTTGCCATCTTCAGACCAATGCAACGAAGAAGGGCTATGAGTTAAGTTACTGATTTTAGCAACGGCCCCAGTGGCAAGCCATTTTACATAGATTTGGCTACTGCCATCGCGAGTAGAGATAAAAGCAATGCGGTCATTACTCGGTGACAATATCGGCGAATAGTCCATATGCAAACCATCCGTCACAGGATGCATGGCGTTGGTGGCTAAATCCACCGACCAAATATTGCCGACTTTTCTATCGCTTTTAATGTCCATGCGATTGCGTACGAAGAAGACTTTATCGCCATCGTTACTAATGTCGATTTGGTTGGCGTACTCTAAATTAAATATATCGGTAGGCGCTAATGGCGTGGCGTGTGCAACCGCACAGAGGCTGGCCAGTGCGGCACCTGCAAAAATACGTTTCATGACGCTTCCTTATAATAATTGTTGTTACCCACTATGGTCGCTCAGTGTATTAATTCAACTTTTTTCGATAAATCTCATTTTTTTGCTTTACCTCAAGTTAGCTTCAGGTTTTATCTTTTACTCAATGCAACGAAAAATGCGCTTGCACTCAATACTAAAAGCTCAAGGAGAAAGACCATGTACTTAGAACACATCAACCTAATCGTAAATGACTTTAACACTATGCTACGTTTTTATGGTGCGGCCTTTCCACACTGGAAAATCAGAAGTGAGGGCACAGGAGAGTGGTATGGCAAAGCACGCAAATGGCTGCACTTTGGCGATGATTACCACTACATCGCCATGAGCGACAACGGCGAAGGAGAAAACCGCGACTTAACTGGCCACCAACTAGGGCTGGCACACTTTGCCTACGTGGTAAAAAACTTAGATAGATTAATCGAGCGCTTAGAACAAGCCGGCTACCAAGTGGATAAACAAGGCGCAGAGCACCCCCACCGCAAAAACGTCTACTTTATCGACCCCATGGGCTTTGAAGTCGAATTTGTCGAATACCTTAGCGATCTACCTGAAGAAAGAAACAGCGACTAACTCGCCGTTTGCGGTAACGCTCAGGCAACGCTTCGCTTGGGTTTATTTATGGCTCTAAATCTCGACTGTCAGCTTTGGTTGTTAGAATTTATCAAAGCTGGTTGTTGTAGTTGAGTTAAGCATGGAATTTGAGAGCGCCCAGTTAAGGTGTGAAGCACACTACCACCCTACATAACACATTGTGCTATAGGCAAAACTTACGATAAGTGACTGCGCCAAGCGTTATGAATTACTCTTATATTTATTGTCATATGCCTAGCCACAATTAGCAACAATATGGTCAATTTTCCTCACAACCTTGCTCCATTGAGGTGAAGCGAATTCTTGACCACCTAGTTCTGTTAGAAAGTTTTCGAATTCCTTTTCTAACCGATTTAGAAATTTTGTTGCATGGATTACTTTCGTATCGGAACAAACAAGTGGTAATGAGCAACCTCTACGAATACGCCAACCTCCTGTAGTTTCTGCTTGGTGCAGAATACCGCAGCGAATGTGTTGATAAAAATCAGCTCCAAGTCCAGTAAAGTCAGTTAAATGTTGCGATGTGGAGAAGAACTCCTCAAAAATAACTCTCCCTGGCTTATTAGTTTTCTTCCATCCGTGTTTTAATGAAATTAACGACTCAATAACTAAACACGAAACTGCCATCATACTGAAACCGTGCTTGGATTCATTTTTCTTAAATGGCTCAAAATATCTCTCGGAATAACGATGACGTAGAACAGTAATAATTTGAGCCTTATCTTGGCTACCTTTTAATTCTTGCCAATCCTCTGATGAAAAGGATGATGATAACTCAACTGACATAAAATCCTCTCTACAACAATGGTATAAAACGCCTAAAGCAACCGCGTTGTTTACGCGACGGTTTACTTTTATTTGTTATATTCATTCCATGGCCCCAATGACCAAACCATGACAGCTGGGGTTGATTTTGAAACATACTCTCCTTCCTCAATGTTTGGACACATAAAAAAGGAGTATTTGTAATGAGCGGCTGTTTTTGAAACTTTTTCTATATCTTTTTTGAGTTTGTTATTGCTGTTTGGATGCGTGGCAGCGAACACCTCTGCAGCAATTCCTCCACAATCAGGTGTTTCAATATCAGACCCAGATGCTGTGCCAAGGTTTAACGTTAGAGATGAAATATTAGGATGCCGAACGAAAATGAATTCAGCAGCCTTTAATGATGCCAAATATGTATAGGTCTGATTTAGTTGCTCTATGAAATTTAGATCACGACTTGAATTTAATGGGTCGTATCCGAGCCTCTCAAATTTCAGCTTTACCATCAAAGCCATGGCATTTTTTTCCTCTGATATTTCGGTGATGCGCAATTGAGCTTGCTCCGCAGAATGGGCAATAACTTCAATATAATCAGGTATCTCTGAAAAATCTTTAAGAACAATTTTCTTCATGCACTATCTATCCAAAGAGTATAACGCTTGCTGTAAACGGCAAAAAAATAGCATGCTAAAACTTGCGACGTAGGAGCATAAGCCTGCTGTTTTGTGTCCTTTGTTTTACGGCTTTAGTTATATTATGAGTAACTCAAAGCTATTGCTCTAGGCTCATATCAATTTTTAAGTCTTTTCTTGCAACAGTAATAATCATCTTGTATGCATCCTTTGCTGCTTTACTATAATGAGCTAAGTAACCCTCCTCACTTGGGCCTGCAGGTAGATCATAATGAGATGATATATTTTTTTGGTCGAACCTTTGTTCATCTAACTCTTTTTGATACCACGTTTTATGAGAGTTGTAGAACTCACCAAGGATAGAAATCGTCTCTTGACTTAAAAATAGCTTTCCTTTTTTATTCACAAGTAATGCAACATCATCAGCAATTGGTTTTATATGCTCCTTAACGAACTTATGACACTCAGCTATGGTTTCATCTTTTTGCTTTTCCCACACTTCAAATTGAGCGTCTTCATCAACGCTGCTTTCTTCGTTGAAAGTAAATTGATCTACTGAAGATAGAATACTGTCTAATTTTAAGCTTTTATCTCTTGCTTCAATTAGTAGCTCAATAATAGAAAGATATAACTCCTTTCTAAACAACCAGCGCTGTTGCTCAACCCAAGATTGATTTGAGATTAAAGCTTCGGCTTTTTTCACTGCATCTGTATGCTTTTTAATTTCCTCAACGCTACTACTGATAGCCTTTATTTCTGCGTTTTTCTTAAAGAAAGTTAATGTGTATGCTCCTATGGCACTAGCGCAAATTGTAACAATACCTGCACCTATATAGGTACCAATTGACAAGGTTATTCCTTCAGATAAAAACCTATATAGGTACCAATTGACAAGGTTATTCCTTCAGATAAAAACCTATATAGGTACCAATTGACAAGGTTATTCCTTCAGATAAAAACCTATTTAGTACAATTAATAATTCTGATTCTGTCACAGACTTTCCCTGAATAATCTTACTATTTAATAGTGCGCAAATCGTACATTTTTCTGCCGCGCTATGACTCATAATTTTAACTCACATATTAATAGCAAATTTGATAACCCATTACTAGCTAAAGAAATTATTGCAGTGTTACAAGTTGAGCTCAGGGCAAAAATGCGCAAATGGTTCACTTTCCTGAATATAGGAAAAGGTTATAACCTCAAAGTTAAAAGCTTAGGAGTCTTAATCGAAATGGCCGTTTTCGTTTAGATAAGCCACTCAATTGCGAGCTAAAAGCAGCGCGCTTGCAGCAACTTTACCTCCCTCATCACACCCTCAAGTCAGCAGCCAATTAACTTATTTCGCGCCGGGATAGCGCGAAAAAGCATGTCAGGGCCAAGGACGGCCCTTACATGCTGGTAACGTTAAAATTGGCTGCTGACTTGAGGTTCCTGGTGTGATGCTGGGAGTGCCCTTTCTTTTGCTTACTTTACTTTGGGCAAGCAAAGAAAAGTCAGTTGACGCCCATGGACGGGCGTCGAAACCCGTCAGGAGGACAATTTCACCAAACCGCATAAGAAGAGTAGGGCTATGGCACTACAAGTTGTTTGAGTTCAAAATTTCAATACAAAAAATTCAAAACGAAAACTCAGTTAAGCATAACGACTAATAAACCAACAGCTTCATCGCCATAACAACCAACAAAAGCGCAAACACTTTTTTAATGGTGGCCACCGGTAAATACTGGGTTGCTTTGGCCCCAAGCCGGGCGGTAAACCAAGAGGTACACACAATCCCAAGCAGTGCAGGGAGGTAAACAAACCCGGCAAAGCCATGGCTAAGCGCCAAATCTTGGCTACCCGTGCTGATATAACCAATTGAGCCAAATAACGCGATAACAATGCCGCTTGCCGAGGCACAACCAATGGCTTTTTTAATATCAACAGAAAAGAAAGTCAGCAGCGGCACCAGCAAAGCACCGCCACCAATGCCAATCACCGCAGATACACTTCCGGTAACACCACTAAGCAGCATCAGCACCCCTTTATTAGGTAAAGGGTGCGTCTGTTTAGGTTGGTTGCTACCAAACGCCATTTTTACTGCAATCAGCAGTACACTGGCAACGAATATAATGCTAACCACCTTGGCATCAAGCAGTGGCGCGAAAAAGCCACTGACTGTGGCGCCAACCGCTACGCCAACCATAATCCAAGGGGCAATATGCCACGGCACATTATTATTGCGATGGTGCGCTTTGGCCGCTGCAGTGGAGGTAAATAAAATTGAAGCAAGAGAGGTGGCAATCGCAACAATCACCACTTGCTCTGCCGGCAGCACCGCAAAGTAGAGTAAAATGCTGCTCAGCACAGGCACAATTACTAGCCCGCCGCCAATGCCCAGCAGGCCTGCTAAAAAACCAACCACGGCGCCAAGTACAGCGCAGCTTAACAACAGTAGGATCAGCTCAGTCATATTATTCTTATTTAAATTAATTAAATATCAGTTGGTTATGCTGATATTTTTGATTGCATAGGTGCTCAGCAGTATAACAACTACGGTCATAATAAGAGCTGATATTTCCTCATCTTGAACATGAATAAAACTACATTTAGACTTTTGGAGCTCTAAATGTCTGGGTGTTTATTTGTGTTTTGGGGGGATTTTGCTGGTGAGCTTAAGCACCGCTCTATTTATATGAAACGCCCTCATAGTAGGGGTGAAATTAAAGCGTTTTTTTTCTCTAACTGGAACACGTATAACTACTGCATCTCATCACTTTCGAGGCAAGGGTAACACCGCCAGAAGTGATATTGCATGCTGGGTTGTTTGCCCGCAACCGTGATTCATTATGACAGGGAAAAACCATGACGACAGAATTTACCTTTAATATTAAAAAGCTTAAGCTCGATGAGCATTACAAGCCGTCGAACAACACCCGAATTACCACTAATTTTGCTAATTTGGCCCGTGGTGAGCGCCGCCAACAAAACTTACGCAACGCCTTACAGATGGTGAATAACCGTTTTAACGCCTTGGCTAACTGGGATAACCCCAAGGGGGAGCGCTACACCGTTGAGCTTGAGATTGTGTCTGTGGATATCGCCATTGCTGGCAGCGAGCAGGCGTTTCCTTCCATAGAAGTTCTGAAAACCAATATCCTTGACCATAAAACCAATGAGCGCATCGCTGGTATTGTGGGCAACAACTTTTCTTCGTATGTTCGTGACTATGATTTTAGCGTGGTACTTCGGGAGTATAATAAAAACAAGTCGAACTTTAGTGTGCCCAGTAACTTTGGTGAACTCCATGGCAAACTGTTTAAGTGCTTTATTGAGTCAGACACTTACCAGCAGCACTTCGACAAACCGCCAGTGATTTGCCTGAGCGTTTCTGACAACAAAACCTATCAACGTACTGAAAACCAACACCCAATTTTGGGCTTTGAGTATCAGCCCAACGAGTCTTCGCTTACCGAGCAGTACTTTAAAAAGATGGGGCTGCAAGTGCGTTACTTTATGCCGCCAAACAGTGTGGCGCCATTGGCATTTTATTTCTTTGGTGATTTGCTAAACGACTACACCAACTTGGAGCTGATCAGCACCATTAGCACCATGGAAACCTTTCAAAAGATTTATCGGCCAGAGATCTATAATGCCAATGCGGTGGCAGGGCGTCGTTATCGACCTAACTTACAAAACCCAGATCATTCCTTGACGCAAATTGTCTATGACCGCGAAGAGCGCAGCCAATTGGCCGTGGCACAGGGTAAATTTGCCGAAGAGCATTTTATTAAGCCGTACCAAAGGGTGCTTGAGCAGTGGTCGCAAAACTACGCGTTATAACCAGTAAAACAAAGGAGATCATGGTATGAAACAGTTATTACCCACTTCAACGGCGGGCAGCTTGCCAAAACCGAGTTGGTTGGCGCAGCCTCAGGTGCTTTGGTCACCTTGGAAATTACATGGCCAAGAGCTGGTGGATGGCAAACATGACGCCTTACGGCTAGCCTTGCATGAGCAGCAGCTAGCCGGGATTGATATTGTCAGCGATGGCGAGCAAACCCGTCAGCACTTTGTGACCACGTTTATTGAACACCTCAGTGGTGTCGACTTTGCAAAGCGGCAAACGGTGACAATCCGCGACCGCTATGAGGCCAGCGTGCCATCGGTGGTGGGCCCAGTTTCACGGCAACAGCCGGTATTTGTGGAAGATGCCAAAGTGCTGCGCCAGCAAACCAACCGGCCAATTAAGTGGGCACTGCCGGGGCCGATGACCATGATAGATACGCTCTATGACGATCATTACAAAAGCCGTGAAAAACTGGCGTGGGAATTTGCCAAAATCCTCAATCAAGAGGCCAGGGAGCTGGAAGGAGCAGGGGTGGATATTATTCAGTTCGATGAGCCAGCCTTTAATGTCTTTTTTGATGAGGTCAATGATTGGGGCATTGCAGCGCTAGAGCGAGCCATTGAAGGATTGCAATGTGAAACGGCGGTACACATTTGCTATGGCTATGGCATTAAAGCCAACACCGATTGGAAAAAAACCTTAGGCTCGCAGTGGCGACAATATGAACAAGTATTGCCGAAGTTGCATCAGTCGAATATCGACATTATTTCATTGGAGTGCCACAACTCTCGAGTTCCCATTGAGCTACTTGAGCTGGTTCGGGGTAAAAAAGTCATGGTAGGGGCGATTGATGTGGCAACCGAGAGCATTGAAACGCCAGAACAAGTGGCCGCAACCTTGCGCCAAGCATTGCAATACGTTGATGCTGATAAGCTCTACCCATGCACCAACTGTGGTATGGCACCACTGGCTCGGGATATTGCTCAAGGGAAATTGCAGGCATTAAGCGCAGGTGCTGAGCTGGTGCGCCAAGAGTTATTGGCAAAAGCCAGCTAACACTATCCACCTAGCTGGCGTTTGTAACAGCATACAGGTGTGGTTATTCGTTATTAAACAATGCGAACTTTTCATCATTCACCCATTGCTCTGCAATGCGAAAATTGTGTTTTAGTACCCCTTCGAGCTCAAAACCAAGCTTTTTGAGTAAACCGTGCGAAGGGGCATTGCCTTGGGTCACTGTGGCGACCAGTTTATGGTAATGACAGTGCGCAAAGGCAAAATCAATAACCGCACGGCTTGCCTCGAAGGCATAACCTTGGCCTTGAAAGGCTGGGTCGAGCATAAAGCCGAGCTCTGCTTGCTGATATGGCGACCAGTGACTTAAAAAGCCATGAAAGCCAATGGCTTTGCCGCTTGCTTGTTCAATAATAGTAAAAGTTAGCCACTGCGACGCTTCTTTATGCCAAGGCTGCTGTGGGCTTAATATTCGGGTGTGAAATTTTTCGCCGAGCGTTTTTTCGTCGGGTATATCGCCGATATAGGCCATTACGGCAGGGTCTTGGTGCAGCTGTTGCCACAATGGCCAATCGGATCTCTGAAGTGGCCGTAATACCAGTCTAGATGTGGTGAGTTGCATACTGCTCCTTTGCGCTTTCTATTACCCTAACTAAGTGATTAATGGTCGATTAAGGACTTATGGCTATCATAGCCGCATTAATCACAAATGCGCCAGCGTTTTATATATGCCATGACCACAGTTAACCTGGCGTACTACAAAGCGTTGGCAAAATAGCTGGTGGCGCTTATTTGCTGCCACAGGGGGAAGGTATGAAAACAGCAATAATAACCTGTATGTGTGTTTGCTTATTGTCGGGCTGCAAACTGACTCGTGTTGAAGGGGTTATTGACGATGTGCAAGTTGCAGTGGGAGCAGAGCAAAACAAGTCAACTCGTGGATTTTGCCCACCTGGGCAAGCTAAAAAGGGTCGCTGCTAAGAAATAAGCGGTAGCACTTGAGTTAAACGGGTGCCGAAGTACTATCTCAGGCACTCAGCGATTAGCAACTCAGCTCGTGCTTTATCTCTTTTACTAACGCAATACTGGCCTCGTTGTCGCCATGAACGCACAGGGTATCCGCACGCAAAGGCAGTGTTTGCCCTGAGCTGGTGGTGACACTGCCTTGTTGATGCAGTTGCTTAACCTGAGCCAATAATGCGGTTTTATTATGAACCGCATTGGGCTCTGTGCGTGGGGTTAATAAGCCTTCATCGGTGTAAAGTCGATCTGCAAAGGCTTCAAAGAAAAGCGTTACGCCATACTGCTGGGCGAGCTGTTGATGTTGCTGCTGCGCTTTGGTGGCCAGTATCATCAGCTTAAGGTCACTGGGGTAGTCTGCCACGGCTTTAATCACAGTACTCAACAGCGCCTCAGATTTCATCATATCATTATACAATGCGCCATGAGGTTTGACGTAACTGAGCGTGAGCCCTTGCACTTTAGCCATGCCTTCAAGCGCGGCAATTTGATAATGTAAGGCATGACGCAGCTCGCCATCACTCAGTGCCATTGAGCGACGACCAAACCCTTGACGGTCTGGGTAACTTGGGTGCGCGCCAAGCATCACCTGATGTTGTTTAACCAAATTTAATGTGTGTGCCATTACATCTGGGTCGCCCGCATGAAAACCGCAAGCCACGTTGGCCATGTCAATATGAGGCATCACTTGGTCATCTAGCCCCATTTGCCATGGGCCAAAACTTTCACCTAAATCGCAATTCAATAACATGTGTAGATCCTAGTTAAAGTTAGGGGTGTTGCTCTGGCAGCGTTACGGTTACCGGTAAATGGCCTTGCGCCTTCGCCTGACCCAGCAATACTTTTGCCAAGGCGGTATACGCCGGGCCACTTACTTGCTCGCCTGCAACCACATCGACATTATAAGCATAACTGGCTAATACCGCGTCAACCAGAGGGGCAAATTCGGTGATTTCATAAGGCGCACGTAAACTAATAAAGACCTGGGGTTTGCTCAGCTTTGCACCCACCTCAAGTAAAGATTTTAACGCTTCTGGTTGCTCATTGCGGGCAACACCATGCTCACGTAACTTTTTCACATCCTCCATGCCACCAATTTCAACGGCACTTTGCGGAGGCGAAGCATGGCCGGCAATCACCACTTCGGCATTGGCGATTTGCGAGGCTGCAAGCACCGGGTCGTAACCCTGTAAACTGCTGCAAGTAATGCTCAGTGGTGAGCTTGAAAGCTGCTGTAGCGCCTGGGTTAATGCCATGCATTTTTGCCTATCTGGCATGATCAAGTGCAGTGACGTTAAGGACGCTGGCAGTGGCAGTAACTGCTGGTTTTTCACTTCGGTGATGGCGGCTAATGCCAGCTCGGCCTCTAAGCGACGGTGCTTAGGGTTACCCAATGTCGATTGCGCAATGGTGGCCGAGGGAAATGAGCTCGGCAGCTTACTCTTTAGCGTGGTAATGCGTGAGAACGAGCGCTGTATTTCTTTGCTGTCTAAGTATTGCTCTGCGGCGTTTTTAAGGGCAGTCATAAAGTCATCAAATTGCGCTATGTCATCGGGTGTTCTGATGGCCAATGGCATTAATGCAATGTCTACCCCAGCTTGAAAAGTTGTGATGGTGGCATCCAGTGGAGAGAAAAAGTCACTGATCCCAGCCATGTCTAAGGCGTCGGTGATGGTAACGCCTTGGTATTCTAGTTCATCGCGCAGCAGCGTCGTCATGATTTTATGTGACATGGTGGCGGGCTTTATCATGCGCTCGCCCTGAGAGTTAACCACTTCGCTGGCATCGAGTGCGGGATACTGTATATGCGCTGTCATAATCATACCGGGTGCACTGCTGGCAATGATCTCTTTGAACGGCAGCAAGTCTTGTTGCTCTATTTCGGCGCGGCTGTGGTCGACGCGAGGCAGGCCGGTATGGCTATCAACATGGGTGTCACCATGGCCGGGGAAGTGTTTTAATGCTGCAATTACCCCATGCTGCTCAAAGGCGCTAACCTGTGCGGCGCCAAGCTCGGCAACCACCATAGGGTTTTCTGAAAAGGAGCGGACATTAATTACCGGATTATGTGGATTGCTATTCACATCTACCGTCGGTGCGAAGTTCACGTTGATCCCAAGGCTATTGAGTTCGGTGGCGATGGCTTTGGCCACCGCCGTGGCGTATTTATCACCATGCTCAGGGTAGGTTGCACCTATGCTCATATTACCAGTAAACGAAGTTGCTTGGGCGCGATTAATACGAGCAACACGGCCTCCTTCTTGGTCAATGGCAATGAGCAAAGGCAAGCCACTGTCACTTTTTGCAGCTGCGGCTTGGAGCTCCTTGGTAAGTGAAACAATTTGCGCCGTGTCTTGCACATTCTCGGAAAACAGAATAATCCCGCCGATATCGTGTTTAGCTATGAGTTGATGCAACTCTGGTGGCAATTGTGTAAGTGGAGTGCGGCAGGCTGAGCTTGAGCCCTCAGGGCAATAATAACGCAGGTCAAGCATTAGCTTTTGCCCTAGCATTGATGCTGGGCTTATTGACTCGCGATCCGGTGCAGCTTGAGCTGAAGCTGAAAAACTCATGGTGATAACCATCCCTAATATGGTAAAAAACGATAATAAACGCACAATCAGTCACTAACGCTGAACAAACTGGGCTACACTTTAGCACCTAATACGATGTAAACTCAAAATAGCCGAGTAAAAGGAAGTCAATTATGCATCATAAAATCAACTATCTAGAAATGGCAGCAAGCAATCTTGAAGCCACTCAGGCCTTCTTCGAGCAAGTCTTTGATTGGCAGTTTCAATCTTATGGGCCCGATTACATTGCATTCAGTAATGCCGGTCTCGATGGCGGCTTTTTTAGAGCCGATGTTCACTCTGAGCAGCAAACTTGTGGCGCTTTAGTGGTGCTTTACAGCAAAGAGCTAGAAGCCACGCAGGCTCTGGTTGAGCAAGCCGGCGGACGGGTAAACAAAGCCACTTTTAGTTTTCCTGGAGGCCGACGCTTTCACTTTATTGAACCCAGTGGTAACGAGTTTGCAGTATGGTCTGAATAGGGAGAACACCAACTCGCATTAATACTTGCTCAATTTGAGGGAGTAAATTTGACGCTAACTGCGTTAAAAATTTCTTATTTAGAACAACTAAATAGCAAAATTTTTGCCTTGCCTACACGGATGTAGGTACCTTGGCGGTAGCAGGACGCGAGAGCGGTGTTATCGACAAAATTTTCTTGCCTCAAATAGACCACTTAATTAAGCGAATTGGTGTAAAACCCCTTTACAGTGTGAGTGCAGCGCGGACTTTGCTTGAAGAAACTGCCATTGTAGACAATATTTAGCTCTATGCTCTGGCCAATAGTGGGCAAACGTAACTTGTCTAATGCATTTACTATTTAAAAAATTAAAAGCCCGATTACCGCTTAATAGCGTGACTGTAGCAAAGATAATCATCGTTTTACTCTGTGTCTTTGTTGTTATGACAGTGCTCGATAAACTAGCGCTAATCACTCTTTCCGATAAGGCGTATATCGCCATTGCCACCACTGCGCTGATGAGCGTAGTACTGATGTATTTGCGAACCAACTCAACCTGGTTAGCTGTCGTTGATAATGACATCCACTCCGGCATACCATTACTGACTCTAAACAACCAAGGCCATATCCTCGCGAGCAACACTCAAGCGCAAGCAATATTTAATCACACTGACATCAACCACCAACCCCTTGATGCCCTACTGACATTGCAGCAATTTACCCCAAGTGGCACCCAGCGGATTAATTGGGCCACGCTAAAGCAGCTGCACCACAGTTCAGCGTTAAATCACAGCCGAATCAGCTACAAAAAGGTTAACTATCAGCCTATTTTAGTTGCACTAGAGCTGGGTCACTTTCTCCTGGCTCTAATTAGTATTGAGCGCGAAGCCCGCTTAGCTTCTGAGTTAGAGGCAGAAAAAGAGCTGTTAGAAGTGACATTAAGCTCCATTGGTGATGGCGTGATCTGTACTGATACCGAGGGCAAGATCACCTATATTAACCCGGTTTCTGAAGCGATATTAGCGCGATTAAATGAAGAGGTGGTGGGTAAGCCGTTCGATGAGGTAATGGCAATGTATAATGAAGAGAGTAAAGCTTTGATCTCTGACTTTCCGCGCTTATGTTTAGAAAAAGGTCACACGATTTGCTTGCCAGAGCTGACATCCATTACCAATCACTTGGGCTTGACCTTTGCCATTCAAGATTCTTTCTCGCCTATTTTTGCCAAAGACGGCGGTTTTCTTGGCACGGTGATGGTATTTCAAGACGTCACGGAATCGCGCATTATGGCAAAAAAACTGAGCCATCTTGCCCATCATGATCCCCTGACTGGCTTACCCAACCGTTTGTTACTGCAAGATAGGTTAGTGCAAGCGTGTAAACGAGGTAAGCGTGCTGGGCATCAGTTTGCCTTGATCTTTTTAGATATTAATAAGTTTAAAAAAATAAACGACACTTTTGGCCATGACTATGGTGATTTATTACTAAAAGAGGTGGCCAGTCGCTTAACTGACAAGCTCCGTGCTTGCGACACCGTGGCACGCATGGGCGGTGACGAATTTGTGTTATTAATCGATAGCATTAAAGATAAGCGACACGTTCGCAAAGTGGTTTCTAAGGTACTTGAGCGCGTGAATGGTCAGTATACTTTGCAGCAGGTGAACCTGAAAGCGACAGTGAGCGCTGGTATTGCCTTGTATCCCGATGATGGTCAAGACACCGAGGCCTTGCTAAAACATGCTGACACCGCGATGTATCGTGCCAAAAAGTCACAGCAACACGCCTGGCAATTTTATAATGCTGAGCTGGTTCAAACCTCTGAGCAACACACTCTACAAGAGCAAGCGCTCAGGGTGGCCGTAGAGCAAAATGAGTTTATTCCTTATTTTCAACCCGTTCTCGATGCTTATAATCGTAAAGTAGTGAAGCTCGAAGTACTGGCCCGCTGGCAGCAACCTAATCAGCTGAACTCTGCAAGCCGCTTTATGGCGATGGCAGAACAAACTGCTCTTATCAATGAAATTGGCAGCCAAGTTCGCGCAAAAGCCCTTGAATGCGCAAAAGAGTGGTTACAGCAGCACAATAATTTGATTATTACTTTTAATTTGTCACTGGCTGAATTACTCGATAGCCAATGCCAAAGTGACTTTTGTGATTTACTCCAACACCACCAGATAGCTGCAAACCAAGTTGAAATTGAAATTCAAGAGCGTGATTTAATTACCTTGCTCGATAAGTCAGCAACACAGTTAAAAAAATGGCAAACCAGCGGCGTTAAAATTGCCATTGATCACTTTGGGGTAGCCGCCGCTAGCATGGATTATTTAAGTTGTTTAATAGTCGATACCATTAAGATCTCGCCGCTGTTTTTAGCTCAGCAGCAAGACCATGACAATGATCTGCCCAAGCTGATAGCGTCTATGGCTAAAAGCTTGAATGTAGAGTGTGTTGCTGTGGGTGTTGAATCGGAATTACAGGCAAAATCCCTGTGTTTTAAAGGCTGCCACATGCTGCAAGGCGAACACCTGTTTGCGCCTATGAGTGCAGCCGAGACAGAGCAACTGCTTGCAACAAATACCGTGGTAGCAAAGCGCAAGCACTTAAATTGATGCACTCAACCGTGCCTGTAAACCGCACTGTAGCAAGTTCACAAATACTCTGGAGTTAAGCAAGCCGCAGGTTATCACAGAGCTGCGCTTAGCTTGCCGGTTCATGCAAGCAATTCACATCGGCTGCAGTCGTTAGTTTCACGGCAATAAACAGTAAAGTAAAAAAATATTTTTCCACTTAAGGTTTACTTAATTTTCGCTTTTTACTCTGTTCATATCAAATTGAACAAGGTATGTAGTTATGGGCGAAGCAATTTCAAGCGTATCAACCAGCAGTCGTTTAACCTGGGCATCACCAAATGATGCATCGCGCCACGAGTTAGAAGCGGCAATTTATACTGGCTTTGCCCATGCTTTTGGTGCCGATCTCCATGAGTTTTATCCTTTATTAAGCCAATTAAGCTATCGCCGCAGTCGTTGTTTTTTAGGTGTACGCTTGGCGGCTAATGCGCCTTTATTTGTTGAGCAGTACTTGCAACAGCCGCTTGAGCTGCATTTAGGAAAGCAGGTTAAACGCTCAGAAATCGCAGAGTTGGGCAACTTATACTCCACTGGCCGAATGGCGACATTAGGGCACTTTATTATTCTCACTGAAGCACTATTACAGCACTCCATTCACCACTTAGTGTTCACCGCAACGCAACAAGTAAGAAGCTTGTTGTCGCTATGTCAGGTTGAGGCCCAGATCATTTCCAATGCCAATGGCAATATTGCCAGCGCCAAAGACTACGGCAGTTATTACCAATGTGTGCCCAAAGTGTGCGTCGTTAACTTGCGTCATGCACAGCAAGTGATTCAAAGCACTGCGCTATACAAGCATGCCTTGCACGATCTCAGCCCTGAAGCCGTTAATTTAAAAGAGGCGTTAAACTATGCCTAAGCTGTTTTCA
This sequence comes from Pseudoalteromonas 'SMAR', assembly GCF_048515945.1. NCBI lineage: Bacteria > Pseudomonadati > Pseudomonadota > Gammaproteobacteria > Alteromonadales > Pseudoalteromonadaceae > Pseudoalteromonas > Pseudoalteromonas 'SMAR'. The sequence continues at coordinate 150,138 of NZ_JBLWMW010000001.1, read as the reverse complement.
CAACTACCGCACCAAAGCAACGACGTCCTGTTTAGAGCAGCCGATGTGACGTTAACCTTCGCGCAAGCTCAAAAGGCATGTCAGCAACTCAGTGAAACATTGGCACAGCTACATGGCCAGAGCGTTGCGCTAAAACTAGACAACTCATTGCCATGGTTGCTGTGTGACTTAGCATTAAGCGCAACCACAAAAGTCGCTATTCCATTACCTGCATTTTTTAGTGACGAGCAAGTAGCGCATGCCATACAGCAATCAGGTGCCTCTTGGTTGTTAGCGGATAACGAAATCCAAGATAAGCAAGCGACTAAAACACTCAACGTCTGCGGAGAAGTACTACATCTTTACGAAATGGAAGACGCAGGCCCTGTTGAGTACTTTCCAAACACCCAAAAAGTGACTTTCACTTCGGGCTCAACCGGGACGCCTAAAGGGGTATGTTTGTCTTGGCAAAATCAGCTGCAAGTAGCAAAAAGCTTAGCTCAGGTCATTACGCTCAGCCAACCAAAGCACTTATGTCTATTGCCATTGGCGGTATTACTGGAAAATATTGCGGGGGTATACGCACCTTTACTTCGAGGTGGGTGTGTTGAAGTGGTTGCGCTGTCAGAGTTAGGGTTTACGGGCAGTCAACTCAGCCATCCTAACAAGCTGCTTAATGCTATTACTGCTGCACAGCCGAACAGTTTAATTGTGGTGCCTGAGTTACTGCGCTTTTTATGTCAAGCCGTCGGAACGGGTTGGTTGCCACCGTCATCACTCAAGTTTATTGCCGTTGGTGGCGCTAAAGTCGATGTCTCTTTGTTACATCGGGCCGCCAAACTCGGCTTACCGGTTTTTCAAGGTTACGGCCTGTCAGAAGTAGGCTCGGTGGTGGCGCTAAACACGGCAGGGCAAGACGGCAATGTCGGGCAGCCATTACCGCACATCGAGTATCGTGTAGTTGACTCTGAGCTCTATCTACGTGGCAACAACTTTTTAGGCTATTTAGGTGACAAAGCCATGGCTCCAGAGCAGTGGCTTGCCACTGGGGACCGAGTGAGTGTGACAGAAAACGGCTTGCGCATTGAGGGAAGAGTTAAGAACCTGATTATTAACAGCTTTGGACGTAATATTGCCCCAGAGTGGCCAGAGTCAGTGTTATTAAGTCATGGCGAGGTGTTGCAATGCATGGTGGTAGGCGAGGGGCAGCCTTATCTCAGCGCGCTACTGTACGTTGCTGCCAGTATGTCAGCAGCAGATATTGAGCAGTTACTAGAATCGGTCAATGCTACCTTACCCGACTACGCACACATTAAGAGTTATATTCGATTAAACCAGCCTTTTAGCCTCGAAAATGGCCTGTTAACGGCCAATGGTCGAATCAAACGACAGGCTATTTTACATCACTACCAAAGTGCAATTGCTGCACTTTACGGCACTCAGCAAGCCTTACCCTTACAACCTGAGTCATTTCTTCACATCTAATAGGAATCGTATTATGAGCAACTTCTACCAAACACTGCAGACACAAACAGAGCAAGCAAGACAATACCTACTAGAAGCCGACATTATTCGCGAGGTGTTTCATGGAGAAATCACCAAAGGCCAATACATCTCGTTTTTGCAGCAGGCTTTTCATCATGTGAAACATACGGTGCCACTATTAATGGCTTGTGGTGCTAGGCTGGATGACAGCAAAGAATGGTTGCGAGAGGCCATCGGTCATTACATTGAGGAAGAAATGGGCCATCAAGAATGGATTTTAAATGATGTCGCTGCATGTGGCGTAGATAAAGAGTTGGTGCGTCATAGTCAGCCCAGCTTTGCCACTGAAATGATGGTGTCATATGCCTATGATTGCATCAATCGTAAACATCCGTTGTGCTTCTTTGGCATGGTCAATGTGTTGGAGGGCACATCAATCGCATTAGCAGACCAAGCTGCTCTGCACATTGGTGACCAGCTTGGTTTACCAAAACAGGCTTTTTCCTACTTAACCTCCCATGGCGCTCTGGACATTGAGCATATCGATTTTTTTAAGGGCTTAATGAACCGCATTACCTGTGAGCAGGAGCAAGCCATGATCATTCACAGCGCTAACTGCTTTTATCGGCTTTATGGTGATGTGTTTCGCAGTATTGAGAAAGAGCCGGCAGTGCTGCAATTTGCGGAGGCCAGCTAATGAGTAATGCAAAGTTAGCCATTGTTACTGGCGCTTCCAAGGGCATTGGAAGGGCTATTTGTAAGCAGTTGGCACTACACAACTGGCGCTGTTTATTGATTGGTCGTGACCTTGAGCGCCTACAGCAAGTTATTGCTTCACTGGATGGCGAGCACGATTATTTAGCTATCGATGTCGCAGCAGACAATGCGGCACAAAGTATTGCCAATAAAGCCCAAAAAATGGGCGGTGCGAGCTTATTGGTTAATAACGCTGGCATTAACACCATGTCGGCATTTGCTGATATTCCTGCGCAAGCAATACAGCAACACATTCAAACCAACTTAGTGGCGCCGATGCTCATCACTCAGGCTTGTTTACCTCAGCTGCAAGCCTCTACTGGCACTATTGTGAATGTCGGATCTGCATTTGGTGCCATCGGCTATCCCTATCAAACCAGCTATTGTGCCAGTAAGTTTGGCATTCGTGGCTTTACCGAAGCACTTACTCGCGAACTAAACGGCGTGGTGGAAGTGAAGTATTTAGCGCCCAGAGCCACGGTCACGCAAATGAATGACGACAGAAGTAATGCCGTCAATCGGGCACTTGGCAATCAGATGGATTCACCTGAGCTGGTGGCACAAGCATTTATCAAACTATTACACAGCAAACGCAAGCGCTCTACGGTTGGCTTCGCCGAAACCTGCTTTGCCCGCTTAAATGGCTTTTTTCCTGAGCTGTTAGATAAAGCACTAATTAAACAGCTTAAGACCATTGAAACTATTTTTTCCACCAAGGAGTCAGTAAGATGAAAACATTAATTACACTTGCTTTATCAGTCCTTATTACTTTTACTAGTTATTCTGCTTGGGCAGGGTTCTCGGAGGAGTTAGCTGCAGTGCAAACGCGTTGGGCAGAAGTCAATTATGAAATGCAAGATGACGCCCAAGAGCAGGCTTTCGAAGCACTGGTGGCAAAGTGTCAGCAATTGGTAGCGGCACACCCTGAACGTGCCGAGGCCTATATTTGGCAAGGGATTGTGCAGTCGAGCTTTGCTGGAGCCAAAGGTGGGCTTGGGGCCTTAGGGTTAGCAAAACAAGCCAAAGCCTCGTTAGAGCAAGCAATTGACTTAGATAAAACGGCCTTGTCTGGTTCGGCGCTAACCAGTTTAGGCACCTTGTATGCGCAAGTACCGGGTTGGCCTATCGGTTTTGGCAGCGATAAAAAAGCGCAGCAATTATTTCAGCAATCATTAGCGCTCAATCCCACGGGAATTGATGTAAACTACTTTTATGCGCAGTACTTATACGATGAGCACGATTACAAAGCGGCACTGAACCACTTAAAAAAAGCACAACAAGCGCCAAGCCGCGATGGCAGAGAAAAAGCCGATCACTATCGGCAACAAGAGGTCGGTCAACTGTTGGTTAAAGTAGAGAAAAAGCTAGCAAGAAGGAAATAATGAGGCTATTACTGGTAGAAGATGACGAGCTACTGGCTCAAGGCTTGGTAGTGTCGTTAAAAAAACAAGGCTATGCGGTAGAGCATGCCTGTACTCAGCAACAAGCTGAACAGTTTATTGCCGCCACTGAGTTTGCTTTGGTGGTGCTAGACCTGGGCTTACCCGATGGCGACGGTTTAAGCGTGCTAAAAACACTAAAGCGCAAACAGCAACAAACCGCCGTGATCATTTTAACGGCGAGAAATAGTCTCGATGATAAGGTGGCTGGGTTAGACCTGGGAGCCGATGACTACCTAGCTAAGCCTTTTGAACCGGAGGAATTGTTTGCTCGTTTGCGGGTGATTGGTCGCCGCTTTACGCAGCAAACCAGCAGCACATTGAGCTGTCAGCAAGTAACGCTGGACGTTGCCAGTCATGAGGTGGTAGCCGCCGGTAAATCGCTAGAGTTACCAAGAAAAGAATTAATGTTGTTAAAAGCATTAATGGAAAACGCAGGTAGGGTGCTGTCCAAAACGCAACTTGAAGACAAGCTGTATGACTGGGGAGAAACCTTGGGCTCAAATGCCATTGAGGTGCATATTCATCATCTGCGTAAAAAAATGCCTGCAGATTTTATTAAAACCTTGCGTGGTATTGGTTATGTGATTGCAAAGGGGGATGAGTGAGGCAAAAGCAGGCTAATGGTGAAATCTCCATTACCCGAAAGCTCACGTTAGTGCTGGTATCGGCTTTGGTGTTAACCATGTCTTTGGCGCTGCTTAGAGGTTATAAAGCCAGTATGGCAATGGCTGAAACACAGCTTGATAGCCATCTGCAAGCCATTGCGACCATTGTGAATGCTCAACTAACGCAGTTAGAAACACTGACACCGGTAAAAACCGCGGGTGCTTTTTATTTTTTAGTGCTTGTGGATGGCAAAGCCATTGCTGGGAGTGAGCTGTTAGTTGAACACCAGCAGCAATTGTCGCTGGCTTCAGGCCTAGCAACCCAAAATGTCGGACCAGTGCGATTACGAACCTATAGTGAAGTGTTTGCCGAACGCCTAGTAGTGGTGGCAGAGCCGGTAGAAAAGCGCTTTAGCCTTGCTGAGAGTATGATAGTGGCCGCGATGACTCCACAAGTGGTGGTATTACCCCTTTTAGCGGCATTTATTGCCTGGCTTATTTATTCCTCACTGCGACCACTAAGAATATTATCCACTCAGCTTCGCAGTCGTAACCCAAAAGATTTTGCACAGTTACAAGTTAATAGTAATAAGGCCGAAGTGGCCATCGTGATCTCAACGTTAAACGACCTGCTACAAAAGGTGGAAGCGGCGTACTTAAAAGAGCGTTATTTTGCTTCCGATGCCGCCCATGAATTAAAAACGCCCATAGCCAGTTTGCGTGTGCATCTTCATAACTTAAGTGAAGATATTAGCCATGCCAGCATCCGTGCAATGCAACAAGGCTTGGCGCAGTTGAACCATGTGGTTGAACAAATGCTAACACTGGCACGAACCGAACCTGAGTTATGGCATAAACAGTTTTCTAGCCAAGAGTTAGTGGCATTAACGCAAACATTAATTGCTAATCACTATGACAAAGTAGCAGCGAAGAATCTGCATATCAGCCTTGAAGCCCCACAACAACTTACTCTGATGGGGTGTCAATTTACCTTAACCACATTGCTCTCCAATTTACTCAGTAATGCCATTAAATACACCCCTACCGACGGCGAGATCCGAGTCTCAATTGCCAGCCAACAGCAGACAGTGGTTTGGCAAATAGAAGATTCGGGCTGTGGGATGACTGACTCTGAAATAGCTCGAGTGTTTGACCGTTTTTACCGTGTTGGTGGCGATCAACATCCATCAGGCGAAAAGGGAGCCGGGCTGGGCATGGCTATTGTCAGTCATATTATTTCTATCTATCAAGGACACATCCAGTTTCAGCGTAGCCACTTAGGTGGTTTGCATGTGCGTGTTAGCTTACCGCGAGGCTTGCATGTTACGGATTAATCGCACTGGAGTAATGTTTTTTTTATGGTTGGTTGCCTCGAGTGCCTCTGTGCGTGCACAGGCCACGGAAAGTTTTAGCATTACCTTAAAAAATCATTTATTTACGCCGGCAAAAATTGAAGTACCGGCCAACAAGAAAGTAAAGCTCATTATTGATAATCAAGACAGTCAAGCGGAGGAGTTTGACAGCTTTGATTTAAACCGTGAGAAAGTGCTTTTTCCCAAGCAGAAAAGCGTGATTTACATTGGTCCGCTTGCACCTGGCGAATACCGTTTTTTTGGTGAGTTTTCACCTAATACTGCTCAAGGGGTAGTGGTTGTAAAGGAGGTTTACAATGCTCCTTAACTCAGTGGTTGTCACCGTTAATCAATTATTACCTGTGACGGTATTATGGGTCTTGATAGTGCTGTGCACTCCGGCGCAGTTATCAAACAAAGCCACACTTCAGGCCACTATAGTGGGGGTTGCTGGTGGGCTGTTGGTGTGGTGGTTTGGCTCTGCTATAGCCAGCAGTTTTCAGTTCCGTGGTTTAGAATTGCTGCAAATCACGTTGTTGTTGGCAATTTATGGTTTACTTTTGTTTACTTTTACTGCAAAAGGAGCACATTTTGCAATGTTGGCGCTGGCATTAGTGGCCATACTGCACTTGCATCACCTGGCTAGTTTTACTTTCTCTTATTGGCAAGTATCAGGCAGCCAATCATTGGCATTAGGTGTTGTCCTTGGCATAGGGATCTGTTTTAGTTTTTCTACTTTGTTGTTTTTCTTCCTCGACTGGTTTCGCAGTAACAAGGTGGTGTTGGTTTTATTACTGCTGTTGGCATTACACGCTGCTAGCAAGGTGGCTATGGCATTAGATTTAGCCCTGCAAGTTGATTTTATTGCTGCGAACCCGGTGAGTTTAGACTTACGAGGGTGGATTGATGAGCACAGCGTTATGGGTCGGCTGCTGCGAATATTAGTGGGGTATGAAGCGACACCGAATAGCGCTTCTTTAGCCGGCTATGTTGCTGCACTGAGCCTGTTCTTAGGCATTTCTATTTGGAGGCAACGACATGCAAAATAGCATTGTATGGGTTTTAACGGTGCTGTTAATGTGGTTGTTCAGCGCTACTTGCCGGGCCGACGGCATGGTCGTCGACAAGGTCTACCACCCTTATGTATTACCATTAGAAAGAGAGCTGGAGTGGCGATTGTTATCACGGCAAACTGAAGCGGGTAATGTCTTAGCCCAGCGCCTAGGCTTAGGGTGGAGTCTGTCTGAAACCGTCACAGCCGAAGGTTACCTTATCGGTGAACGAGATAATACCGGTAACTTTGATTTAGCCGCCTATGAAATTGAGTCGCGTTGGCAGCTTGTGGAGCAGGGCCGATATTGGGCGGATATTGGTATGCTATTCGAACTTGAAAAACAGCATAAATCCAAAGCCTATGAAGCCACTACAGGGTTTTTATTGGAAAAAGAGTTCGGTCGTACCAGCATTACCCTCAATGCGTTTTTAGTTAAAGAATGGGGAAGTGAAATAAACAATGAGTGGGAGACGGAGTTTCGTGCGCAAGTACGGTACCGCCTATATAGCGCTTTTCAGCCCGCCATTGAGCTCTATTCAGGCGAAGACTTTGTTGGCATTGGGCCTGGTTTTATTGGGCTTTATCGCTTTCAAGGCCAACGGCAACTAAAGTGGGAGGCTGGGTTCATTACTGAGGTCAGTCAGTCGGGCAAAGATCATAGCTTCCGCTTGGCATTAGAGTTTGAGTTTTAACGCAAGCTCCGTTTTGATGTTCATGTGCAAGGGGGTTAGTATGACACCGCAAGTTTATTTTTGTTCAAGGCCATAAGGCCTGTAATTTAAGCGCCGTCGGCACGATTAAATAATCACAAAAACAATAAATTACCAGTTTATTATCGCTAGATTTAAGCTTGTCATTAACAAGTCATATTGATAGTTAAAAATGTATTGACTTAGGGAGGAATCCCTATATGATGTTCATAGACAGAATTTGAGTCAGTGTTTAAAAATCTCCATTACGTTGTTGTATAAGTGTTTGCTTGTAGTAGTACCGTCCTGAAGTTTTATCCACTCTACAAATTTAGGTCTATGCGCCCACATGGGCATAGCTCATCAATGCACATTGATAGCATTGATTTTTTGTTTTTATATCAGGATTAGTATTATGTCTAGCACTCTTACAGGTACCGTTAAGTGGTTTAACGAGTCTAAAGGTTTTGGTTTCATCGCTCAAGAAAATGGCCCTGACGTGTTCGCACACTTCAGCGCAATCAAAGGTGACGGTTTCCGTACACTTGCTGAAGGCGAGAGAGTAGAATTCACAGTAACTGACGGCCAAAAAGGTCCTCAAGCTGAGAACATCGTTAAGCTTTAATCGCTTAAACGACTGACAAAAAGCAAGCTTAAGCTTGCTTTTTTTGTGCCTGAACTTTGCTCCTTTTTATAAGTAGATGGCACACACTTCCCCGACCACTCGCATATCTCCCGTCTAGGTTGCTCCACAGGTTTGGCAACACACCGTCTTTGCTTAGTTTTTGTTGATTTATAACAAATTTGCTGAAGATTGACAGACTTGAACATTGTCATATTTTTACTCTGTTCTATTATATTAGAGGATTCTAATATAAAGGTATCAAGATGAGTAAATTGATTAGGTATATGGCGTTATTAAGTGCTGCAATAGCCTCTGTTGCAGTGGCTGCAGCAGACGAAGAAAAGCTAGTGATTCAAGCTCAAAAAATGGTGCAGGCATTTTCTGGCCAATTAAAGTCTGAGCTGAGTGCTGCGATTAAAGCGGGTGGCTTAGTTAACGGCATCAAAGTATGCCAACAACGTGCTCCGGTTATTGCCGCCTCACTCTCTACAGACCGCTGGCAAGTGGCCAGAAAGAGCAATAAAAATCGCAACCCCAATAATGCACCTGATAACTGGGAGCAGCAGCAATTACAACATTACTTGGCGATGATCGCTGACAATCAACCCCTAGCTCGGCAACATACCAGTGCCATCTCTACAAACACTTTTCGTTACAGCAGTCCGATAGTGACAGCCCCATTATGCTTGTCTTGCCATGGCGAAAATATTGCGCCAGAAGTGAAACAGGCCTTAACGCACTATTATCCCAATGACTTAGCAACTGGTTATCAACTTGGTGAGTTGAGGGGTATCTTTTCACTCACTAAACACTTGCAAAAGTAAGTCTCTACCAACCGCAAACAGCATTGTTTGTCTCACTTAGTGGCAGTTGTGGTAAGAAAGGTTTATGATACCCCTTTTACTACAACCAAAACTGGAATATCGCTTATGTCTTTACCACCGTGCCCAAAATGTAGCTCAGAGTATGTCTATGAAGATCAAAATCAACTGATCTGCCCAGAATGTGCATACGAGTGGGATCCTAATGCCATCGATGAAGAAGATGCAATCCAAGTAAAAGATGCTAACGGCACACTTTTGGCAGACGGCGATAAAGTGACGGTAGCAAAAGATTTGAAAATCAAAGGCAGTTCTCAGGTCATTAAAATTGGCACTAAGGCCTTGGTACGCCGCGTGTTAGATAAAAAAGATCATGAGTTAGACTGTAAAGTGGATGGCGTTGGCGAAATGATGGTCACGGCTAAGTTTGTTAAAAAAGCTTAAATTTGCTTTTTATAATCGTTGATCCTTGTTTAAAAAATCTCCGTATTGCTGGAAGATTAACCCAGTAAACGGAGATTATCGTGAACAAAATAGTAACAATAACCATGCTCAGCGCAACTCTGCTGTTAAGTGCTTGCTCTGATGACGACGACCAAACAATTACCCCTCCTACGCCACCGCCAGTGGTTGAAGAAACGTCAATTTACGATGCTGCGAAAGCGGCTGGTAGCTTTAACACTCTGGTAGCTGCACTAGAAGCAACTGGCCTTGACGCTACCTTAGATGATACAGGTTCAAGCTTTACTGTATTTGCTCCAACAGATGACGCCTTTGCACTATTAGGCGAAGACACCATCAATGGTTTACTTGCCGACCCCGATACCTTAAGCAACATTTTGACTTACCATGTTATTGGTTCGGAGGTGAATGCTGAAGCAGCCGTTGCCGCTGCGGGTCAAACTGTTGAAACTGTCAATGGTGCAAACATTGCCTTATCTCTCAATGGTGATTCGCTGTTGGTGAATACCGCAACCGTTACGCAAACCGATATCACCACTGACAATGGCATCATTCACGTTATCGACGCTGTGTTAATGCCTCCACAAGAGGCCACTGCTGACATGACCATTGCCGAGGTGGCTGCGTCTGCCGGTAACTTTGATACCTTGTTACAAGCTGCTGAAGTGGCTAGGTTAAGTGGCGCTTTGGCGGGAAGTGATGATTTGACTGTCTTTGCGCCAACCGATGCTGCATTTGCGGCGCTAGGTCAAGACACTATCAATACTTTACTGGCCAACCCCGACGTCCTCGGTGATATCCTTAAACAACATATCGTCAGTGGTAAAGTGGATGCTGTCACCGCCATGTCACTAAATGGCCAAAGTGCGCAAACACTGCTAGGTAATTCGTTACCTATTACCATTGACGCTGAAACAGACCTGCTTAAATTTGCTGGTGTCAGCGTTACGCAAACCGACATTGCGGCGGCAAACGGTATTATTCATGTGATTGATGCAGTGATTGTTGATGAAGTAACAGTGCCTGAGTCTAAAGGATTAATCCCGGCTGTGGCGGCGCAAGCTGGCAGCTTTACTACTTTATTGAACCTAGTCAGCGAAACTGGCTTAGATTCGGAGTTGGCCGATCCAACCACGCAATTTACCGTATTTGCGCCTACAGATGCAGCGTTTGCGGCGTTAGGCCAAGAAACCCTGACCGCCTTGGCAGGCGACCCCGACAAGCTAAAAGATATCTTGCTTTATCATGTGATTGCAGGCCAAAGCGTGATGTCTGATGCAGCCGCCAGTGTCGCCAGTTCAAGCGAGAATTCCGTTACTATGGCGAATCAGGACGCCAGTGTACTGAGCATGGTCGATAGTAAATTGTTCATTAACGATGCCGTGATCCGCAGCGCTAATGTTGAAGCTGATAATGGGGTGATCCATGTGCTAGACAAGGTTATCATGCCGCCCACTGAGAAAATGGCTACTGAAAACACCATAGTTGATGCTGCCGTGGCGAGAGAAGACTTATCGACTTTAGTAAGTGCGCTGCAAGCGGCTGATTTAGTTGATACCCTAGCTAATACCGAGGCACAGTTTACTGTGTTTGCTCCCACGAACGCTGCGTTTAACAAGATCCCCTCTGCAACCTTGTCGGCGCTCCTTGCTGACAGCGACGCTCTAACGCAAGTTTTGACACTACATGTGTTGCCACTAGAGGCAAGCAGTGCCACCGCCTTTTCCTTAAATGGTGAAAAAGCCACAACGGTGGCTGGTAATCAGGTAGATATTAACGTCTATGACTTTGCCGCAACCAGCAATACCACTGCAGATGCCATTGCTTATAACAGCGAACAGCAGCGTCTAGTTACCGGGAATGGTTTAGAGCAAGCGGGCCGTACGCTGTATGTATTTGATAACGACTTAACCTTTGCTCAAAGCCAATGTAATGATGCCTGTGCACAAACGTGGCCGCCAGTCATCGCCACCGCAGAGCAAATTGAAAATATCGCCGGCTTGTCTTTAATGGCGCGTGCCGATGGCAGCATGCAGGCCGCTTACCTTGGCAGACCTTTATACACTTACAGTGGTGATAGCCAAGCGGGAGATGCCATGGGGCAGGGAGTCAACGACGTCTGGTGGCAAGTGAGCTTACCGACTTCAGGTTTGCAAGTGGAAGGCAGTAATGTCACCCAAACAGACATTTACACTGCAAATGGCGTGATCCACTTAATTGATACCGTGATCACTGCGGTAGATTAAGCACTCTAGTTACAACTATTTTCTTTCTCATCCATAAAAGCACAGCTCACCCTGTGCTTTTTTTGCCTTAAAGCTCTAGCACTTTTTTATATTCTGCGCTGGTTGCCACTTGCTCAAAAGCTTTACGAAGCTCTACGATAACGGCCTCGGGTAGCTGTTTATTAGCAGCCAAATAGCCTTTTACCGTGAGCTGCTCAATGTCATAAATAAATGCAAAGTGATCATCTGGCAAGTTAAGAGCCTCTGCCATACTGGTGACGTAACGCGGATCATCAATCACTAAATCGACGCGGTTTGCCACCAGCAACTCATAAGATTTTTGAATATCACTGGTTTCGATAAAATTGAAGCCTAGTGCTTTGAGCGTGCCTGCAGCGACGTCACCGCGCTGCACTGCAATCTTATATTGCTTGGCATCCGCTAAACTTTTAATCTGAATGTCTGAGCGGTAGCGGTTAGACACAAAACCTAAGTGAAACACGGCAACAGCGCCAATCCAATGAAATAAATCTTCTCTTTCCGGCGTTTTCGCCATGCTGTAAATCAGCCCATTTGGCTGTTTTAAGGTTGAGTTATATGCTCGGGCCCACGGGTACATGATAAATTCGCCAGTTAAATTAGCGCGCTGTAAAATTTGCCTTACTAAGGCCGTACTAGTCCCAGCTACTTGGTTGTTTTGTAAGGTCTGGTTAGGCGGTGAGAGTTCGGTGAATACTTGTAATTGAGCATATGATGATTGGCTTAGCATTAAAGATAAGCAAAGAAATAGCCAACTACACAAAGAGAAACAGTTTTTCATAAAGCTCGGACATCAATGGCTCAACCTATATTTAGAATAGATGGCTTTTACGGTTCCGTCATTAACCATTTGTCTTAGTGCTTTATTCATGGTTTGTTGTAGTTGCGTAAGTTTTGGCTGCAAGCGCATGTTCACAGGCAAACGACTAATTTCATAGCACTCTTCAAAATCACGGTAAGCTTCTTGATGAGCAATATAAAAGTCGGCGGTCACATCGCCTATCATAATATAGTCGAGCCTTTGGTGTGCCAGTTGCGCTAGTAGTTCTTTTTCAGAGACATTTTCGTAAGCAACAATGCGGTTGGTACCTAGGTGAGCGTCAAAATCGCCGTAATGATAGCCTCTTACTTTGCCCACCAAAGCACCGTAAAAGTCTTCAGGAGTGGCATTCACCGGGCACGAGTTGGCCCGCCCTAAAATCACTTCTCGGCTGTATGCATAACTGATTGAATAGATACCAGGAACTTCGGCACCTTGACGCCATAGAGGGTTGATCCCAGGTTCAATATCCACTTTGCCCTGGTCAAAGAAGCGACTACCTCGGGCAACAGACAAAGGCATAAAGGTAAACTGATGACCTGTGCGTTGAGCCAGCTCGGCAAAAATGTCGACAAATAATCCCGTTTCTTTTCCTTGCTGCAAGTAGTAGTAAGGAGGGTTGGCACCGTGATACACCAATACCTGATACTCTTTCGCACTTAGTGGCGAAAGGGTCAGTAACAATATGGTGAGCAGTAGTGCAAAGCGTCTCATTCAGGCCTCGAATAACAATAGCTAGCTAAATACTATGTCTAAATATACTGGGCTGCAAAAGTTAACATCGATTTAGGTTTAAATTGTGTCATTACCATAAATATGGTGAATACTGTCTATTGGTCTTATTGTCGACAATGTTGTGCTTTTGAGGTTGACGCACACGTAAAGCAGCACTATATTGTTTAGCACTTAAAGCATTATAATAGACTAACTGATGATGAGCTTTTTTGACGAACAAGCCGTTACCTCCTCTGATAAAGCCTTCTTTCGACTACGCAAAGAGATAGTGGAAGGAGAGATCGCGGCAGGGTCTAAGCTCAGTGAAATGGAATTGTCGACAAAGTATGAGGTCAGTCGTGCCGTGGTGCGGGAGGCCATCAACCGTTTAGAGTCGTGCCATTTAGTCGAGCGCAAAGCCAATGTCGGTGCCAGAGTGGTTACTCTGACCCCTGAGGGGCTACTGGAGCTGTATCAGATCAGAGAAGCACTAGAAGGCATGGCAGCCAGGTTGGCGGCACAGCACATGAGCGATGGCGAAGTGGCGGATTTAGAGCAGCTGCTGTCGAGTCAGTTTGATGAGGTAAAGAACCAGCATTCGTACTACCAAGAAGCGGGTGATTTAGATTTTCATTACCGCATTATCTTAGGCAGCAAAAACGCCAGTTTAATATCGATGTTGGTGAACGGCCTTTATCACCTTGTGCGCATGTACCGTGTGCAATTAGGCATGGCAGGGCCCAGAGTCACTACCGCCTTTGATGAGCATAAACACATTGTGCGCGCTATCAGTAATCGCGACCCAGAGTTGGCCGAGATCCTAATGCGTCGACATATCCAATATTCTAAAAATAACATCGCAGCCAAGTTAGCAAGCAATCAATCACACTTTTAAGAGAGAACATCATGAGCGCAGGAAAAAAATTTCGTGAGGCACTAAAAGCCAATCAACCATTACAAATAGTCGGCACTATTAACGCTTACAGCGCGATTATGGCCAAGAAAATTGGTCACCAAGCCATTTACTTATCGGGTGGCGGTGTTGCTAACGCTTCTTATGGCTTACCTGACTTAGGCATGACGTCGTTAAATGACGTGATTGCTGATGTCGATCGCATTACCTCTGCGTGTGATCTACCTTTAATGGTGGATATTGATACCGGTTGGGGTGGGGCATTTAATATTGCTAAAACCATCCGTGATATGGAAAAAGCCGGTGCTGCGGCGGTTCATATGGAAGACCAAGTGGCACAAAAGCGTTGTGGCCACCGTCCTAACAAAGAAATCGTATCCACAGCAGAAATGGTCGACCGCATTAAAGCAGCCGTTGATGCCCGCACCGATCCAGACTTTTTCATCATGGCCAGAACCGACTCCTTTGCGCAAGAGGGCTTAGAAGCAGCTATCGCTCGTGCCAAAGCCTATGTGGAAGCAGGTGCTGACGGCATTTTCGCAGAAGCGGTGCAAACCGAAGAACACTATCGTGCCTTCAGTGAAGCGCTGGATGTGCCAATTTTGGCTAATATTACTGAGTTTGGTAAAACCGAGCTTTGGAACAAAAGCGAGCTGGGCGAGTGGGGCGTTGATATGGTGCTGTATCCATTAAGTGCCTTCAGAGCCATGAACAAAGCAGCAGAGCTGGTATACCAATCTATTTTACAAAATGGCGACCAAAAAGCGGTGATCGATACCATGCAAACTCGCATGGACTTGTACGATTACCTCGGCTATCACGAGTATGAGCAAAAGCTAGATGCCTTATTCGCCGAAGGCAAAAATAAGTAAAAAATTCAACTCGCTGGCAGCGTCAGCGAGATAAAAATTAATCCTCAGCAGGTAAAAAATTCAGGAGACAACAAAATGGCTAAAGTACTAAGTGGCGCAGGCCTTCGTGGTCAAGTAGCAGGTAAAACCGCATTATCAACAGTAGGTAAATCAGGCTCAGGTCTGACTTACCGCGGCTACGACGTCAAGGAGCTGGCTGAACACTGTCAGTTTGAAGAAGTGGCTTACCTTATCTTAAAAGGTAAGCTGCCTAACCAAGCAGAGCTAGACAACTATAAAAGTGAATTAAAAGCAATGCGTGGCTTGCCATTAGCACTACGCGAAGTACTCGAGCGTATTCCGGCAGATGCGCACCCAATGGATGTATTACGTACCGGTTGTTCTATGCTAGGTAACCTTGAGGGCGAGGAAAGCTTTGAGCAACAAGGGAAAGTGACAGATCGCATGTTAGCCAGCTTCCCAAGTATTATTTGTTATTGGTATCGCTTTAGCCACGATGGCGTGCGCATTGATGTGGAAACGGACGACGACTCTATTGGTGCTCACTTCCTACATTTGCTACACGGCAAAAAACCAAGTGAACTGCATGAACGCGTTATGCATGTGTCTTTGATTCTTTATGCTGAGCATGAGTTTAATGCGTCTACCTTCACTGCTCGTGTGTGTGCTTCTACGCTTTCTGATATGCATTCTTGTATTACCGGTGCCATTGGCTCGCTACGTGGCCCACTTCATGGTGGGGCTAACGAAGCCGCCATGGAAATGATTGAGCGGTTTGAGTCTGCTGATCATGCCGAGCAAGAAATGATGGGGATGCTTGAGCGCAAAGAGAAAATCATGGGCTTTGGTCACGCCATTTATGCCGATTCGGATCCGCGTAACGAAATCATCAAAAAATGGTCAGAAAAGCTTGCCAAAGATGTGGGCGACACTGTGTTATACCCAGTATCAGTGCGCTGTGAAGAAGTTATGTGGCGTGAGAAGAAGCTATTCTGTAATGCGGATTTCTTCCATGCATCGGCTTATAACTTTATGAACATTCCAACCAAGCTGTTTACTCCTATCTTTGTGATGTCACGCCTTACTGGCTGGGCTGCGCATGTGATGGAGCAACGTGCCGATAACCGTATTATCCGTCCGTCGGCTGAATACACAGGGGAAGAGTTACGTCCAGTACCAGCCATTACTGAACGGTAATCTTGACCAAGGCACTGGGCTTGTTGCTCAGTGCCAACTGGCTTTACACCTTTAAGTCAGCCGCAGCCTAAATGGCTTGCACACCGTCTTCTCCTTGTCACCGATTATTGGAAGTTGTTATGAATACTGAATTCCGCAAACGCCTACCTGATTCTGAGCTGTGTTATTACGACACCAAAGCCGCTGTAGAAGCAATTAAACCAGGTAGCTACGAAACTTTACCTTACACTTCACGTGTTTTAGCAGAAAACTTAGTGCGTCGCGCAGAGCCAGAAAAGCTCAACGACTACTTGACGCAAATTATCGAGCGTCGCCGCGACCTGGATTTTCCATGGTTCCCAGCTCGGGTAGTGTGTCATGATATTTTAGGGCAAACGGCCTTGGTTGACTTAGCCGGCCTTCGCGATGCTATCGCTGAAAAAGGTGGCGATCCGGCGAAAGTGAACCCGGTAGTCCCTACCCAGTTAATTGTTGACCACAGTTTGGCGGTGGAACACGCCGGTTATGAAAAAGACGCGTTTGAGAAAAACCGTGCCATTGAAGACCGTCGTAATGATGACCGCTTCCACTTTATCAACTGGACCAAAACCGCCTTTAAAAATGTCGATGTGATCCCGCCAGGTAATGGTATTTTGCACCAAATTAACTTGGAAAAAATGTCTCCGGTGATTCAGGCCCGCGATGGTGTGGCGTTCCCAGATACATTGGTGGGCACCGATAGCCACACGCCGCACGTTGATGCCTTAGGTGTCATTGCGGTAGGCGTTGGCGGCCTCGAAGCCGAGAGCGTAATGCTCGGCCGAGCATCCTACATGCGACTGCCGGATATTGTCGGAGTTGAGATTGTCGGTAAGCGTCAACCTGGGATCACCGCCACAGACATCGTATTGGCGATCACCGAGTTCCTACGTAAAGAGCGAGTGGTATCAAGTTACCTAGAATTCTTTGGTGAAGGCACCAAGGACTTAAATTTAGGTGACCGAGCAACCATTTCCAATATGACGCCAGAATACGGCGCCACAGCGGCAATGTTCTACATTGATGAACAAACCATTGATTACTTAAAACTCACTGGCCGTGACGACGAGCAAGTGAAGTTGGTGGAACAATACGCTAAGCATACGGGACTCTGGGCCGACTCACTTGAAAAAGTGCAGTATGAGCGAGTATTAAAGTTCGATTTATCCACGGTTACGCGTAATATCGCTGGGCCATCTAACCCCCACCGTCGAGTGGCCACCAGCGATTTAGAAAACCAAGGTATTGTTAAAGAAATTGCAGAGCCAGAAGATGGTCTTATGCCAGATGGCGCGGTGATCATTGCTGCTATCACGAGCTGTACCAACACCAGCAACCCGCGTAACGTCGTAGCTGCTGGTTTGCTTGCTCGCAACGCCAATAAGCTGGGTTTAACCCGCAAACCTTGGGTGAAAACCTCGTTTGCGCCAGGCTCAAAAGCGGTGCGTTCTTACATGGAAGAAGCACAATTACTGCCTGAATTAGAAGCTCTAGGTTTTGGTGTGGTGGCGTTCGCTTGTACTACTTGTAACGGCATGAGTGGCTCGCTTGACCCGAAAATTCAACAAGAGTTGATTGACCGTGACCTCTATTCAACTGCTGTGCTGTCTGGTAACCGTAACTTTGACGGTCGTATTCACCCGTACGCTAAACAAGCTTTCTTAGCATCACCGCCATTGGTAGTAGCTTATGCCATTGCTGGTACTGTGCGCTTTGATATTGAAAACGGCGTACTGGGCAGAGATCAACAAGGCAACCCAGTGACCTTAAAGGATCTGTGGCCAAGTGATGAAGAAATTGATGCGGTGATCAAAGAAAGCGTCAAGCCCGAACAGTTCCGCGCAGTGTACGAGCCGATGTTTGATTTAAGCGTAGATTACGGCGAAGACAACGATCCACTGTACCAGTGGCGTCCTATGAGTACCTATATTCGCCGTCCTCCTTATTGGGAAGGTGCCTTAGCGAGTGAGCGCACCATGAAAGGCATGCGTCCATTGGCTATTCTGGGAGATAACATCACCACCGATCACTTGTCACCATCGAATGCTATTATGGCAGACAGTGCTGCTGGTGAATATTTGGCGAAAATGGGCTTGCCTGAAGAAGACTTTAACTCTTACGCCACCCACCGAGGCGATCACTTAACGGCTCAGCGCGCGACCTTTGCTAACCCCAAAATTCTCAATGAAATGGTGGTCGAAAACGGCGAAGTGGTGCAGGGCTCTCTGGCACGCTTAGAGCCAGAAGGCAAAGTGATGCGGATGTGGGAAACCATCGAAACTTACATGGAGCGCAAACAGCCGCTAATTATTGTTGCCGGTGCCGACTATGGCCAAGGGTCATCTCGTGACTGGGCGGCCAAAGGGGTGCGCTTAGCTGGGGTTGAAGTGATTGTGGCGGAAGGTTTTGAGCGAATTCACCGTACTAACCTAATTGGTATGGGCGTGCTACCGCTGGAGTTTGAAGCGGGCACAACCCGTAAAACCCTCGGCTTAGATGGTACTGAAACCTATGATGTTGCAGGCGAACCGGCACCGGGTGCAACGCTTACACTCATCGTTAACCGTAAAAATGGAGAACGTGTTGAAGTACCGGTTATCTGTCGCCTAGATACGTTCGAAGAAGTGTCGATTTACTCTGCTGGTGGTGTGTTACAGCGCTTTGCCCAAGACTTCTTGGAAGCAGAAGGCGTATAAGCATGAGCGAGTTTAAACCACAACTAAAAATTCCCGCCACCTACATGCGTGGCGGCACCTCCAAAGGGGTGTTTTTTAATCTGGCGGATTTACCGGAGTTTGCTCAAGTACCAGGTGAAGCACGAGATGCATTGCTGCTGCGAGTTATAGGCAGTCCCGACCCGTATGGCAAACACACGGACGGTATGGGGGGAGCGACCTCTAGCACCAGTAAAACGGTTATTTTATCTAAAAGTGACAGCGCCGATCATGACGTCGATTACTTGTTTGGCCAAGTTGCCATTGATAAACCGTTTATTGATTGGAGCGGCAACTGCGGCAACCTCACTGCGGCTGTTGGCGCTTTCGCCATCAGTAATGGTTTGGTAAACGCCGATAAAGTGCCAGACAATGGCATTGCCGTGGTCCGTATTTGGCAAGCCAACATTGGCAAAACCATTGTTGCCCATGTGCCCATGAACAATGGCGAAGTACAAGAAACCGGTGACTTTGAACTCGATGGGGTTACCTTTCCGGCCGCCGAAGTGGTGGTTGAGTTTATGGATCCAAGCGATCCTGATGTCGACATGTTCCCTTCGGGGAACTTGGTAGACACCCTTACTGTGCCGGATGAGGGCACCTTTGAGGTCACCATGATAAGTGCTGGGATCCCCACCTTATTTTTCCGAGCCGATGACTTAGATTATGACGGCACGGAGCTGCAAGAGGCAATTAATGGCGATCCGGCGGCATTGGCGCGATTTGAAAAGATTCGTGCTTATGGTGCCGTTAAAATGGGCTTAATTGAACACATTGATGAAGCCAAGGTGCGTCAGCACACGCCAAAAATCGCGTTTGTGTCGCCGCCGAAGGCATACACCTCGTCGAGTGGCAAAGCCATTGGCGCTGAGACCATTGACCTGAATGTTCGCGCTTTGTCCATGGGTAAGCTCCACCATGCCATGATGGGGACCGCTGCTGTTGCCATTGCCACGGCGGCGGCAATTCCTGGCACCTTAGTGAATGAAGCCGCAGGTGGCGGCAATCTCACTAGCGTGACCTTTGGCCATCCCTCAGGTACCTTAAAAGTGGGCGCCGAAGCGCTGCAGCACTCTGGTCGTTGGCAAGCTAAAAAGGCGATCATGAGCCGCAGTGCGCGGGTACTGATGGAAGGACAAGTTAGAGTACCACAAGCCTAGATAATCTTATCTGCACAGCCCTGATCTGTTCAGGGCTGCTATTAATCTCGCCTCATGCACCACCAGAATGAATAAATAAACTCATTGACTCAGCAGAGCACTTCTTAAAGGAAATAAGCGATGATAGAAGCACTTTTTACTATTGCCTTCACTACCTTGGTACTGCTGGGGTCACCTGGCCCTGCGCCATTGGCCTTAGCTGCAACGGGCGCGGCCCAAGGGTTTAAACGTGGCTTGCCATTTTTATGCGGTATCTTAGCTGGGCTCCTGGTTGCAGTAATACTGGTAGCCTCTGGTATGGCCACCTTGCTGGTGGAGCAGCCGCAAATCAGTGGAGGATTAAAGTGGGCTGCGGCAGCGTATCTGCTCTATGTTGCATACAAAATTGCCTGCAATAAATCTGCACTGGACAGCAAAGAGCAGTCACTTCCGCGTTTTTATGACGGAGTTCTACTTAACTTGCTCAACCCCAAAGCCTATGCCGCCTGTATTGCCATATTTGCCAGCACTAGTGTGCCCGTTGAGTCTACTTTGGTGGCCACCGTTTTGTCTGCTGGAGTGTGCTATAGCGTGGCTATTTTGGTTGATATAGTGTGGTTAGCGTTAGGTGGAATTATTGCAAAAAAAATAACCCATGCTGGAGCGCTACGAATAATACGTTTAGCATTTGCTATGAGCTTAGTGTTGTTAGCTTTGCTAGTGGTTATACGAAAGCATTAATAGCCACCACGTCTATTTTATGCGGCGATAGGAATAGATATGACTAGTCGAGTACCAGTGCTGGGTTCTGAGTAACATTCAATGGTGCCTTGAAAGTACTGAGTGATAATCGCCAGCGCCACACTAAGCCCTAGCCCTAAGCCCTTACGCTTGCGATTTCCCACCACAAAGGGATCAAAAATTTTATCTTTAATCTCATTGCTAATTCCGCAACCATTATCACATATATCAATAATAATGCTGTTATTTAGCTGTTTGGCGCTCACTACAATGCTGGGGTTGGTAATATCATCGAAGGCATGGTTGTAGCTATTCTCTAAAATAGGTATAAAAACTTGTTGTAGTAACCCGTGGGGCGCTGATATGTGCAGTGCTTTGGAGATGTCTACTAATACATCTACATCATCATTATGCTTTGAAACAGAGCTAATGCATTCGTTGAGTAACTCGGCTAAGTTAACGGAGCTGATGGTACCCGAGAAATCGGTATTGGTGATAATTTTAAGTTGATTTATTATTGCAGTAATTCGCTCACTGCTATTCACTACCAGCTTGGCGCAGTTTTCGATGTTATCAATCGATTGCAGTAACGCTGATTTCGCCACTTCATTATTACTAATACTTTGCTTAACTTCTTTGGTTACGGCTAATTGGTTACTAGATGCGGTGATAGCTATGCCTACTGGCGTATTGATTTCATGTGCTAAGCCCGGGATCAGGCGAATGAGCGTGGCTGACTTTTCGGCCTTAATTAAGCGCTGTTGGGTATCGCTTAGTTCATTAATGGCGTTATTGAGTGCATCATTCTTACTCACCAGCTCCTGAGTTTGTTTTGTCACCTCTGCATTTAAATAGGTGATAATGCTGCGACGTATGGCGGAACGTGCACTGTATAGACCCAGTAAGCTCAGTAGTAATAAAACGAAACACACAGTGGCTGCGATATAGTAACCTTGTACTACATTATTACTGGAACGCAGATGCTCACTGAAGCCCTCTTCTCTGATGGCTAAAAAGTCATTTATATGGCTCATTATATCAGCCTTACTACGTAAATATTCTTGGCTATAAAGAAGTTTAAGTGCGGCTCGGTGTTGTCCTTTTTCTATCAGCTCAAATGCGTTTTTTTCAACCGAGACCAAGGCATCACTTTTATTTTCTGCTTGCTTTAGTATCTCTAGCTCCTGTTGCGCAATTCCGTTTTCTTTTAACAGCGTGCGTAACGACTTTGCCGCTGTTTTAGGAAATGGAGCCTTACCACCTTCGACCATGAGCATATCCCAGTAAACTCTATTGAGATGCGCAGGCCTAGGCGAGCTGCCATTTCGGATAGTTAGAATCTCATCAAAAAACACTTTGAATCGTGTTTCCCCGGTCGCGGCATAGGCTCGTGCCATCATGGTGAGTTGATCAGAGCTGAGTCGCAGTTCTTGGGATAAGCGAACTAAATTAAAATTCTTGGCGATGGTCTGAGCTTGCCTCTCTTTACTGACGATCGCTAAGGTTGTAAAAACCACTGATAAGCAAAACAGCAACATGGATATGGCGCTGAGATGATAAAAGTATTTAAAGCTGAAAGACTGGTTTGGATGCTTAGGGTTAATTGCTTGATGTGCTGCCATGCTCAGGACATTGCAAAAAATACATTTAAAAATTATAGAGTAAGTTCGAACTAATGCGAGCAGGGGCTGATAAAAAATGGCGAGCTTTACAGCTCGCCATTTAGCAGTTGATAATAAAGCCTAGGCTTTATTATTTATTTCTGCGACGTAGAAGCGCTAGAGGCGCTGCAAGTAGTAGCCAGAATAGTGAACCACTGTCTGACGACTTAGGTGCAGGTGTTGGTGTTGGCGCTGGCGTTGTATCATTAACGTCATTCACTGTCACCATTACAGTTGCTTCTTCAGACTCAAGGCCTGCGCTGTCAGTAGCTATTACGGTTAGCTCTACAGACTCAAGACCGGCTTCATAGTCAAGTAGGCTGGCATCGGCCACAACGATTTCACCGCTTTCATTCACGCTTAGCGCTTCAGAAGAAGATGAAACCAGAGTGAAACCACCTACTGGGTTAGAGAAGGTTGCTTCAATTTGGCCAACAACCGTATCCGCTGCAGTATTTTCATCAACACTGAAGCTTTGTTCTGCAGTAATAACAGGGGCCGGTTGCTCGATTGGCTCATCCATTAGGTTCGTTACGTTAACCATAACTTTAACTTCGTCTGAAGTATTTCCAGATGTGTCAACTGCCACAACGTGGAACTCGATGCTCTCTAGGCCTGCATCAAAGTCAAGCTGCTCGCTGTTAGCTACTTTCACTTCACCAGAAGTAGGGTCAATAGTTACTGCCGAAGAAGTTGAGCTAGTGACAATAAACTCAGAAACTGGGCTTGCCAGCTCTGTTCCATACGTCACTTCCACTTGACCAATAATTGTGCCATCGGCTGTATTTTCTTCTACTTCAAACGTTTGACCTGCAGTCACAATAGGTGCTACATCAGCGTCATTTTCAGGTGAAGCAACTAATGGCATTGCACCATTGCTTGATAGCATCACGAAGTCAGCGCTTGAGAAGGTTAAGTTTGCAGACTCGCCCGGCTCAAGTGCAGTGACTTCATTACCTGCATCGTCTACCAGCATTGCTAGGTGTGAACTGTTAGTGCTTGCCATATCCATTTCTGGGGCTTTGATCATAAAGCTATCAACAACCACTTCATCTAGTGAATTAGTCGGGATTGGCGTCCATGTTTCTTCTTCAGTACGGAAGCGGACTTTCGCATTTACACCTTCAACTAGCTGCTTATCTGTTAGGCCTAAAGCACCTGCACAACTAGTTAAAGTTACGAAGTTATTACCAGAAGCAAAACTTAAGTTAGACAAGTAGCCGCTTGCTGAGCCATAACCGTGAGTGAAGGTAATAGCGGAACCGGAAAGTGTGTCACTAAACCACTCTTGTTTACCATTTTGAATCGTGTAGTCGTATGCACCATCACCATCTACATCAACGTCAGCCATAAAGCCACCTTGATAAGTGTGACCAATAGGCTGGTTAGTCATCATAGTGGTCATTAGCATGTAGCCTGTGCCACAGCCTGCCATTGGTACCACTTCCATAGCACCGCCAGTTAAGTCCAAGCGTTCGCTATCACCTGCAGGGTCTTGAGCGATTACTGGTGCGAAGAATGGTTCAAGTGTGGTAGCACCTGTGTTCGTTAGTACGTGACGAACGCCGTCTTCGCCTTTCACTGGCATCACTGATGCGCGTGAAGTGGCTTTTGGTAGTACGTGATATACAAGGTGGAAGGCTTTTTCGTCACCAGACATAAAGTTAAGCGCGCCATCAAGTTCAAGCTCAGTAAGAATATCCGTGCTTGATGGAAACGCCATGTTGGACGAGTCTAGTGTCCAATCTGGTAGTTTCGATGGGTCAATGGTTGCCGTCACATCAAACGAAATTGTTTGACCTGCAGGCACAGTGATTGACTCTGGGAATGACATTTCAAGTGCACCGTTGGCAATGTCATCAGCAAAACGTTGCTCAAACGCCAGTGTGTAGGTTTGTTCAACATTAGAGAAGTTTTTCACTTCTACTGTTTTAGTCAGTGATGACGTCTCTGCCATGGTCACAAGACCAAACGACAGTGCTGCTTGTTTAGTATCCTGTGCCCAAGCTGCAACTGGAAGGTTGGCTGCTTTTTCGACATCAACTAAGCCAGCTCCAATGTAACTGATAGGTGCTAGTTCCGCATCAGGGTTTTGTGAACGTGGTTCCATCGTCACATCTAGATTACCCGCATTCATGATGGTTGCTTTTAACTCTAGAGCAGTACGATTTGGTAATGCTTCTTTAAGCATACTCATTGCACCAGCTGTGATTGGACCAGAGAAAGAAGTACCGCTTGCAGGCGTTAGGCCGTCACCTGTACCCGGATGTGCAGTCATGATACTAACACCAGGTGCTGTGATTTCTGGCTTCAAGCGACCACCCATTGATGGACCACGAGACGTGAATGAGGCAATCATGCCTTCTTTTAGGAGTACTTCAACATTAATGCTGTAAGGTACATTGTTACCCGCTAGAAGTGCTTCTTTTAGCGCTTGGCCTTGCTCATAGCTAATGCCAACCGTTGGGATCTCAATACCTTCTGCACCACCACCAGGGGCAATTGGGCCCGCACCAGGTAAGTTATTGGCGATAATAACAAGCTTGGCACCACGTTCTTGAGCATAGAGTGTTTTTTGTGTAAACGCACAACCACCACGGTCAACTAGTACTGCTTTACCTGTAAAGTCAACTTCTTCAGGGAATGGATCACACGCTGTCGATGTTGCTTCGTTACTGCCGTTAGTGCCCGTAGGTAAGAAAGTCATAGGGGCCGAGTCTTGGTTAAGCATAAACTCACCAAACTCCTCAGGGTTGAAGCTGGCTACCTCAGCTGCACTTTTTTCACCTAAGAATGTGGCCGCAACGTGTTGACTTTCAATGACAGGGTGTTCCATTGCACCAACCGAAAGTGCGCTGTCAGTAGTACTTGGGCCACCAACGATAAACGGTGTCGGGCCATCGTTACCCGCTGAGATAACAACATTAGTGCCAAGCATGACAGCTTTATCAATAAGCTCTTGTACAGCACCGGCGCGGTTATCACCAAAAACACCACCTAGTGACATGTTGATAACATCAACGCGGTCAGAAATATCGCCATCGCCATTTGGATCCATTGCAGCTTCAAGTGCATTAAGCTGCGCTAGACCCGGACAGCCACCAGCACATACGGAATAAACAAACAGTTCAACATTTGGTGCGATACCACTTACAGAGTGTGATACGTGGGTACCGTGGGTTGTGCCTGCATCAATTGGATCTGGGTCGTTGTTAATAAAGTCATAGCCGCCTTGCACGATGCCTTGTGGCCAAGCTGGCGAATCAGCAGGGTCACCAGCTGCCGCTTCATATGCTTCTGCAGTGCCTGCGCCACCAAATGCGCTATGGGTATAGTCGATACCGGTATCAAGAACTGCAACGCGAACGCCTTGGCCTGTTGCTTCTCCAGACTGAACTAACGGCGTTGCTTTGATGTAATCCGCGCTTTCAGCAACGTTTAGTTCGTAATCGAAAACTGGCAATATCGCTTCAACGTTTGGATTTGAAGCCAGTTGATTAGCGACTGCTTCTTTACCATTAACTACGATGGCATTGGCAAGCTTTGATGTTTTAGCAACGATTTCTAGGTCGTAACCTGACTGATAGATAGCAGATTCAACCGCTTGCTGCGCTTGCATAATTGAGCCGTAAGCGCTTTGTGATGAAACACCCATTAGGCTTTGTTCAGCAATCGAAGGCGTGTTTAATTTAATTAGCCAAGTTTTGACTTCTTTTTGGCTATTTTTAGTAACGGGTTGCGATTGCTTAAGTAGAGGCTTGTTTTCGAAGTTGTATTGTTCATAGGTTGCTGCTGTGGCAGCTGTAGAGCAAATGGCTGCAACTACTGACATAGCTACGGCTGATTTCTTTATAGTGGACATTATGGTATTCCCCTAACCTGTAAGTATTTATTATGTCTTTTAGTTAACATTCCGATGTAGGAATGCAACAACTATAAATCGGTTTTGGACTGTTTGTCACCCTTTTTGTTACACGATGTAGATTTTAAATGTTATAACTTTCTCAATAGTTAACACTGTTGTAATTATGCTTAACGCTGCGCCTTGGGTGTGGCGAGTATCATTTGCTATGCTCAAGAAAGTAATTTGAATAGGAGTTGGCGAACAAAATGACACTCACCCACACAGCAATAGAGTCGCCTTGTGTTCGAAAGTGTTGTTTAGATGATGACGATATCTGCCTAAGATGTTTTCGGACGTTAGAGCAGATAACGGGCTGGACGCAATTTACTGATGAACAAAAGCGTAAGGTGTTGCAAAGCTGCGAACAAAGGCGGCAGAAGTATCGCGATAACTTCAATAATAATTGGTAGCACAATAATCTGCTTTTCTTATTAGTTAAAAAAAGAATATCAAATAATTGATTGTTATATTAACCGCATAAATTAGTAAACTTATTGAGAAGTAGAGAATGATAACAACAAGCGCTAGCCTTTTAACCTTGGTATTTTTAACTTCCATAACGTCGAGCCAAACCTTGGAAACAAACCAAGCCGTCACGCTAAGCGCAGATACCCTGATCACCAATGCGCAAATTTATACCATGGATGCCACAAGCCCTTGGGCCAACACATTGGCTATTAAGGCCGGAGAAATAATCTATGTTGGTGGGGCTAAGGAGGCGAATGCACTAGTCGATAATGACACCGCAGTGCATAACCTTGGTGGCCAAATGGTTCTACCTGGGCTGCACGATGTTCACATCCACCCGTTGGAGTCAGCATCAGATGCCACGCATTTCAGCGTGCCTGGTGCAGGCTCCATCAAGGACTACCAAGACGCAGTCCGAGCTGCTCGTCAGCAGCACCCTGAAGCAAGCTGGTTAATCGGCTATGGCCATCATATTGACACGTTATTAGAGATGGCTGCTAACCCAAAAGAAGTGATCGATGCAGTTGTCGATGATCGAGCGGTGCTGATCATGGAGCAAACGTCTCACTCCATGTGGGCCAATTCCAAGGCTCTGCAGCTTGCCGGTATTGTCCCCACCAGCAAAAATCCCGTTGGCGGCGTCATAGGTCGAGATTCAAGCGGTGAGCTTAATGGTATCTTGTACGATAATGCTGGTAATCAAGTGATGGACGTTGCCATGCATTCTCAAGGCGATGAAATGGTGCAAAACTATGATGGCTTTGTTGAATATACTCAACCAACACTATTAGCGCATGGCGTCACAGCAATCAGCGATGCTCGGGTTTATTGGCAGCGGGGCCAGTTAGATACTTGGTTACAGCTTGAGGCTGATGACGCACTAACAATGCGGGTCAGCTTAAGTTTATGGGCTTATCCTGAACTTGATGATGATAAGCAAATAGCGGCGCTTGCATCGCTTTATCAAGTGGCGCCAGATAGCTTATTAAAAGTCGATCAAATTAAGCTCTACATGGACGGCATTTTGATAAACACCACTGCCGCCTTGAAACAGCCCTACCATCTTAATTGGCTTGGCCTTAAGGACAACATTGGCTTAAATTATTTTTCCCAAGCACGATTGCAAAAGTATATCGCGGCATTAGCGCCTATGGGGTTCGATTTTAATATTCATACCATTGGTGACCGTGGTGTTCATGAGGCCCTTAATGCTATTGAGGCAGTTTCACACAAAGGCGCGCGTCACCGCCTGACTCACGTTGAAATGATTGATGACAAAGACATTCCGCGTTTTGCCAAACTCAAGGTCATTGCCGATGCTCAAGTGGCGGGGGATTTTGCTAACCCAGAGCACTGGCCTGACATGATCCCCTTAATTGGCAAACAACGCGCCGCTAAGCTCATCCCCATAAAAGCTCTGGTTGAGCAAGGGGCCAGGCTGACTTTAAGCAGTGATTGGAATGTCAGCAGCCTAAACCCATTTGTAGGCATTGCTAATGCCATTAGCCGGGAGCCAGAGGCGATTTCACTGCATCAGGCGCTTGCGGCTTACACCATTAATGGTGCTTATGCCATGCGCCAAGAACACCTTGTGGGCAGTTTAGAGGTGGGGAAACGCGCTGATTTCATTGTTTTGCCAAAAAATTTATTTACCTTAAGTGCAGCCCAAATTCGCAGTATACAGGTGCTTGAGACCTGGTTAGAGGGTAGGCAGGTCTATAAAGCTGAGGTTTCTAACTAGCGGCACGAGGCATGATAAACTGTCACCTTCAATAACAAATAAGATTGGCGTAAAGCAATGAATGAAGCAGTACGAGTTGGTGTGGCGGTGGTCATTATCCGCGAGCAAAAGATTTTATTAGGTGAGCGAATTGGTGCCCATGGTGCTAATACTTGGGCCACTCCTGGTGGGCATTTAGAGTTTGGTGAAGAAATTGAAGCGTGTGCCAAACGTGAAGTACAAGAAGAAACAGGGCTGAGGGTAACAGAGGTAACGCGTTTGGGGTTTAGTAATGATATTTTTGCCGCGGAGCATAAGCACTACATAACCCTGTTTGTCGCTGCTAAAGTACAAAGCGGCGAGGCGCAAGTGCTTGAGCCTACCAAGTGTTTGCAGTGGCGATGGTTTGATGTAGCGCAGTTACCGCAGCCGTTATTTTTATCCTTAGCCAATTTCTTAGCCAACAATAAAGAGCTTTTGCAACAGTGCTGAGCTACTGCTCAGCCCCCGCGACTAACATTGTGAAAGTGAGGTTATAGCTGCGCGGCACGCAAGTCGAAGCTTCTTGCCACCCCTAACGCCGGCAAAAAGTCACCGACCTGAGTGAGCTCGGCATCAATGCCATAAGTGTGCTTTAGTTGTTGCTTAGCAAGCACAGTATTGGGCGCACCGGCTGCAACCAGCTCACCTCGTTGTAACAAATAAACGGTGTCGGCAAAACTGGCAGCCAGCGCTAAGTCATGGACCACGGCAACCACCCCAGCACCTTGTTCAGCGATGTTTTTAGCAAGCGCCATAACTTGATACTGATGAAATAAGTCTAAGCTGGCCGTCGGCTCATCAATCATTAAATAACAAGGTTGTTGTTGTTCTAAGGTTGGTAATAACTGACACAACACCCGCGCAAACTGCACCCGCTGCTTTTCTCCGCCGGATAATTGCGTAAAGCTACGTTTCGCCAAGTGAGCAACTGATAATGTTTCCAAAGCTTGCAGTGAGAACTGCTTTAGCCGTGTGGGCGATATTTGATGCTGGTGAACATAATGAGACATGTCCACGATTTCTTGCACACTGAAGGGGAATTCGCAATCGTATTGCTGCGTGAGCACGGCACGCATTCGCGACAATGCCTGCGCACTGTATTGCAATAAGGGTTTGTCATGATAACGCACTTCCCCTGCTTGCAAACTGACATCACCGCAAAGGGCCTTTAATAAAGTCGACTTTCCCGCACCATTGGGGCCAAGCACAACCGCCAACTCTCCAGGAGATAGGCTGAAGTCAACTGCATTAAGGAGTTTTTTGGCTTCCACAGCAACCGTTAATTGTTTTGCACTTAGCATATTACAGCTCCTTTATTCGATAGGTTTTCAGCAGCATAATTAAGAAGAACGGCCCGCCCAAAGCACTGGTAATAAGCCCAATCGGCAGCTCAGAGGGTAAGATAAGCGTGCGAGCCATAAGATCGGCTAAACATAATAATATCGCGCCACCTAGCATGGAGGCTGGCAGTAAGTAGCGGTGATCGGGGCCGATGAGTAAGCGCACAATGTGGGGCACAATAAAGCCAACAAAACCAATAATCCCGGTTAAGGCCACAGCCGCTCCGGTGCATAAGGCGGTAAACACAAACACCTGCTTTTTTAAACTGACCACGTTTACGCCAAGGTGCTTGGCTTGTTGCTCACCCAATAGATACAGGTTTAACGGTTGCGCTAAACGGCTAAAGCCAATGCAACAAGCTAGCATTAATACTAACGACGGGAGCATCATCATAAAGCTGTTACCAGCAAGCGACCCCATGCTCCAAAAAGTTAAATCGCGTAACTGCTCATCGCTGCTGATCAGGGTTAAAATACCAATTACAGCGCCGACAATGGCATTCACTGCAATGCCTGCTAATAATAAACTGACAATGGTGAAGCGGTTTCCTTGACTCGATAGGCGATAGATAATGCTGCAAATGGCAAGGCAGCCTAAAAACGCACCAATTGGCACGGCATAGATACCATAATAAGCCGAGAAATCACTCAGCAAGGTGCTGCCTAGCACTATGGTACTGATGGCACCAAGCGCGGCACCACTGGAAATACCAATAAGTCCTGGGTCGGCCAGAGGGTTGCGAAAAATCGCCTGCATCGCGGCGCCACATGCTCCAAGGCCTGCACCAACCACTAACGCCAGCACTAGTCGCGGCAATCTAATTTGCCAGATCACTGCCTGCTCCAAGCTGTTTGTTTGAGAAGAAAATAAAATCGTGACTAGGCGCTCTAGTGAGATATCCACCCCACCGATGGCTAAGGCCACAAAGCTTACGCCGAGCACTGCAACAGCTAAGCCCAGTATCATCCATTTGCGTGCCACATCAGGCGACAATAACGATTGATCCAGGGCTAACATTACAGCGACTCACTGGCTTTTGAAGAGCTGGCAAAGCGAAAACGATAACCGCTCGGTAGTTGTGCTTCTGGGTGCAGTAAAGTAGCTAGCTCCACTACTGCTTGCGGTGTGCGTGGACTCATGCTTAATAAATACACGCCATCGAGCACGATCACTTGATCGTTTTTCACTGCATTAGAAAATTGGAAGTGGGGAACTTGGCTCAAGTCTGGTGTATTGTCTTCGCCATGACGACCCATGCTAATAATCACATCAGGATTCATCGCAATGGCAGCTTCAGTAGACAAAGGCTTCCAGTTGTTAAAGTGATTGGCGGCGATATTAATGCCCCCTGCAGCAGTAATGACTTCGTCTGCGGATGTGCCTTTGCCAGCCACAATGGGTTGGCCGCCGCGCAAACTTAATACAAATAACACCTTTGGCTGGTGTTCAACTTGCTTGAGCAAATGGCTTAATGCTTGACGATCTGCTTGGATGGTATCAATCAGAGTTTGACCTTTTGCGCTGACACCCAGTAGCTCTGCCACTTTGGCAATTTTTTCTTCAACCCCAGCTAAATTATCGTGGTCACTAAATAGGTGACTTTTTAATCCAGTTTGTTGCAATTGCTTAACCACTTTCTCGGGACCGGTATCGGCTTCCCCTAATAACAAGTCTGGGTTCAGTGACAACACGCCTTCGACATTAATTTTTCTGACGTAACCAATTTGCGGCTTTTCGGTGGCTGCGAGAGGAAAAATACTGGTGCTATCGACACCAGCAATGCGCTGCTGTTCACCTAACGCGTAAATGATCTCTGTAATAGAACCACCTGCAACCACCACTCTTTGTGGCGCAGGCTCAGCTTTAACGGACTGCATAGAAGTGAGCAGTAATACTGCAATAGTGAGTAAATGACGAATTTGAACTTTCATAAGGATCTCAAACTTGTTAGTATTTATTGCGAATAGTAACAGTTATCATTTATATTTATCAATATGAAAGTGCTTATTTGTTTTGTTGTTTCGCTCGTTTTTCACGCTGCATGGTGGCTTTATCCCAGTGCCGAGCCATTGCGATGGCAAGGCGGGGAGGTGGCACATAAGCAAGCTGACACCTTACAGTCATTGGCCATTGCTTTTACAGCACCTGTGATTAAGCAACAGGCTCAGCCTGTGCCTGAGCCGCAAGCACAGCCGCGCTCTAGTAAGGCGAAAAAAGAATTGCCAGCGAGCAGTGAGTTTAATAGCAGTAAAGCTAAGCTGAAAACGACAAAACCTCAGCCGCCAATGCCTGAACCCACAACCGCAGTGGCAAAAACCACAGCAAAACCAACACATTCCCCTGAGCCTAAAAAAATGGCTCAAGACCAAGTGCAAGAAAAAGAGCCGCCAACCCCCCAAAAAACCGAGGAAACAGTAAAGCACACAGACGCAGACGCCACGCAGTTGGCCACGGCAAAACAGCTAAACCAGCAAAATAGTGTGAGCAATACTCCGGTGCGTCTCGATGAACTGCCTTTATTTAAGTCGCCAAGGCCACCACTGAGCTACCCACTTAGAGCGAAGCGGCGTGGTTTAGAAGGGATCAGTGTGTTTGAAATTGAACTCAATACCCAAGGTGAAATTGTCCAGCTAACGCTGCTGAAAAGCAGTGGCTACGACAGCCTAGACCGTGCTGCCAAAGAAAATGTTAAACAATGGCAGTTTCATCCGGTAAAACAAAATGGTCATGCAGTCAAAGCCCAGTTCACCGTGCCAATCGAATTCAAATTAACCTAAGTAAGAGAGTTAACAATGCAATCATGGTTTCAACAATTAGGCCTTATGCAGTGGCCATTTCTGGTGATTTCAATTGTCGCTTTAGCGGTCATTATTGAGCGAGCTTGGGTACTGAGCCAAGCTTGGTATAGGGTGAAAACCTTAACAAAAGGCGCATTTTCCGAGCAATTTAAATGTCACGACAGCGCTTCGTTAAAAGTACAGCGCTATGTATTCGAGTGGCGCAAAAGACTGGCTTTGCTCAGCATTATTGGCACCTTAAGCCCCTTGATGGGGTTATTCGGCACCGTTTGGGGCTTAGTACTTATGTTTCAAACCATTGCGCAAACTCAGCAAGCCGTAACCCCTGCTTTATTGGCCGATGGCTTATGGGAAGCCATGTACTCGACTATGGCTGGCTTGGCTATTGCGATGCCGTGCCTGCTGGTTTATGGGGTGTTTCAAGCTTGGGTGGAGCGCCTACAAAGCGAACTGGTGCTGCTGAGCAATGAACACTTTAGCGCCGGAGGAGCCCATGCTTGAGCTACCACCTGTGAGAACGCAGAACCTCACCGCTGATTTAACTGCACTTTTAGATGTTCTCTTTATTGTGTTGGTGTTTTTGTTGTTAAGTGTGGCGGTTAAATTAAATGTCCTTGAGGTGAGTTTACCCAGTGCCGGAGAAAGTGGCGAAGTGGTATTAGAGCAGCCGCCGAAAGTGATCAGTCTTACTTACAGTCAGGGCGAAGTGTCGTACGCCTTAGATGAGCAGCCTTTTAGCGCCGAGCATACACTGATCCAAGCGGTGGCCCATTTAGATCAAACTCAACCGATTTATCTGGCCGTGGATAAGCGTGTTCCTAGCGAGGATCTGGTAGGCCTGTTTGCTGAGCTTAGCAAATTAGAAATAGCCATTGCTAATATAGTGGTTAAGAGCGAATAAAAACAATTACCATTTAGATTTGGTTGTGTTATATTGCCTCGCGACAATCGCGCTTTACCATGGATAGGCCACATAAGCTGGCTGTAAAGGATGAATAGGGGCAAAGGTGAAGGGCGTATAAATATAACGACACTTGGAGTATTCTTATGCGTTTATCAAAATTAACCTTATCCATTGCTCTTGCGGGTTGCTCAGCCCTGACAGCCACAGCCTCAGCAAACACCGACACGCAAAACAGCGCGGTGAAAACCGATCTCGACGCGGTTACCGTTACTGCCACTCGAACTGAGAAAACCGTTTTGCAATCGGCTCAAGCGGTGAACGTAGTCACGCAGGAGCAAATTGAACGCACCCTAGACAGCAGTGTTTTTGACACCCTTGATACCTTACCTAATGTGTCTGCCAATGGCGGCCCAAGAGCCACAGGTCATAAATTTAATATACGCGGTTTCAGTGATGCTGAAGATGTCATGGTGACCATTGACGGCATGCTACAAACTTTTGAAAAATACCGCATGGGCAGCTTGTTCACCGACCCAGAATTATATCGCACGATTAATATTAAAAGAGGCACTAGTACCGTGCTTCATGGTGGTGGGGCGCTCGGTGGCGTAGTGCAGTTTGAGCTGAAAAACGCCGCCGACTTTTTAGCTCCAGGTGAAACAGCCGGCGCCAAATTAAAGCTGGGTTATGACAGTAATAACCAACAGCAAAACGGCTCTGTATTTGCTTTTGCAAGACCCACAGAGTCGCTAGACTTATTGGCTGCTGTTATCAAGCGCGATAGTGATGACTGGGAGTTATCAAACGCTGAAACTCTAGATAATTCCGCCATAGAAAACACCTCAGTATTGCTGAAAGGGGAATACTTTCTAAGTGACGACGCCATCGTGAGCGCCAGTCATACAGAAACCTCAGACAGTCAGCGCACCGAGTTTAATACCACAGATCCTGGCGCATGGGGCACCGTTTACCGTGAAGTTGATCAGGCGGTGACAAACTTAAGTTATGAGCTTAATCCGGCTAATAATCGCTATTTGAACCTCACCGCTAAACTTGGCTACAGCAGCAGTCAAGTTACAGAAAGCGACGGTGTTGGCATGTTAGAGGATTACATCGGCCTGGAGTCGAACTACGAATATAATATTGCCACTTTAGATGTGATGAATACCTCGAGCTTCGACAATCATACTTTCACCTATGGCATGCAATACACCGACAAAGAACGCATTGATGAGAAAACCGCATTGCCTTGCCTGCAAGTGAACTATGAAACGTATGCGTGTTTACAGTATGGCACTGAGCCGGAAACATCGGCAATGACATCGCAGCCTGGCGGTACACAAACACGGACTGGGCTTTACATTCAAGATGAATTTCAATGGCAACAGTTAACCTTAGTGGCAGGCCTACGTTACGAGCATTATCGTACTTCAGCCACTGGGCGCTTTGAACAGCAATTCGCTGAGTTAGATACCGACGTGAGTCACAGTGACTGGGCCGGTGCAGTCAGTGCAAGCTATCAAATAACGCCCTCGTTAGCGATATTTGCCAACCGTCAAGAAGGTTTTAGAGCCCCCTTAATCGATGAACTCTATGACCAATATGGTGGCAGAACCCCTGGCTTAGAGTTAGATGTTGAATACAGTGACAACACTGAGCTGGGGGTGAATTATCAAGTACAAAATGTGCTAACCGACAATGATTCTTTAACCGCGCGGTTTATTTATTTTGATATTAGCGTCGACGATGAAATCACCTCGCTGACCAGCAGTACTCTTAACCCGCTTCCGGCGCCACGTTACGCCAATCGCGCCAGCAACGACAGAGACGGCATTGAGTTTGAGCTGAACTTCGCCACAGCAGATTTCTACACTAATTTGTCTTACAGTGACATCGATGGTGAAGACCAAAATGGTGAGCATTTATGGTACTTACCTGCAGATAAGTTGGCACTGGATTTAGGCACCTCACTGCTTGATAAGTCTGTGCAAGTGGGTGCCAAAATGGTTCACCGTGGTGCGCGAGACGTTCAGGTGATGGACAGAGCCACCAG
The DNA here is from genome assembly GCF_048515945.1 of Pseudoalteromonas 'SMAR'. NCBI lineage: Bacteria > Pseudomonadati > Pseudomonadota > Gammaproteobacteria > Alteromonadales > Pseudoalteromonadaceae > Pseudoalteromonas > Pseudoalteromonas 'SMAR'. The sequence goes on along the minus strand of NZ_JBLWMW010000001.1, from coordinate 114,585 downwards.
ACAATATTTTACTCAAACCCAACAAAGCTATACCCTAACCAGCTTGTATGCCAGCTGGGACGTGAATAGTGCCATTAACCTTAGAGTGGCCGTCGATAATGCCTTTGATAAAGAATATAAACTGATGGCTGGCACCGGTGGTGGTATTGGTGATTATGGCTTTGGCCGCAATATCAAAACTCAACTTAGCTGGCGCTTTTAAGGAGCGAACATGACCTCAGAACTTATCCAACAATATAAAAGTATTTTAGCCGAAGAGCCACGCACTAGAGCCGTGGATGCCGCCATGCAATTAGGCGTGAGTGAAGCTGAGCTACTTGCGGCACAGCAACATCACAGTATCACCGCAGCCGTAACCCGGTTGGACGAAAACAAAATTGCTGAAATATTAAAACAGTTTAAGAAGCTCGGTAAAGTGATGGCTCTGACACGTAACGGCAGCGTCGTTAACGAAATTAAAGGCGTCTATGAAAAGCTGTATATTTCTGACAACAATGGCAAGCTCAGTGGCATTGCCATTAATCCCGGCGGCATTGATCTAAGGTTATTTTTATACCGTTGGCACAGTGTGTTTTTAGTGGAAAGCGATGCTCACAGCAGCGTGCAATTCTTTGATAAACATGGTCGCGCGGTACATAAGGTCTTTACTACGGCAGACTCTGACTTTAATGAGTTGGTGAATTTAAAGGCTCGTTTTCAGTTAGACTCGCCAGCGCCTTTGCAGATTGCAGCGGTTCCAGCCAAAGAAGTATCACTGGTAAGCCCAAGTGCAGAGCAGTTAGAGGAGTTCAGAGCAGGTTGGGCGGAGTTGGCCGACGTTCATCACTTTCCAAAGCTGCTAGAAAAGCATCAGCTTGAGCGTTTACAAGCCTTGGAACTGGTGGGCTCACCTTGGGCATTTGAACTGGAAAACGTCGATCTGGAAACCATATTAAGCGCCGCTAAAGCTGAGCAACAAGAGATCATGGCGTTTGTGGGGAACGACGGCGCGGTGCAAATTTTCTCTGGTAAGGTCGATAACTTAAAGCAGGTAGGGCCATGGTATAACGTGCTGGATCCCGACTTTAATTTACATGTGAAAACCGCTGAGCTCAGCCGCGCTTTTGTGGTGAGAAAGCCAACCGACAATGGCGACACGGTCGTCACTTCTATCGAGTTTTTTGATGCCAATCGCGACACAGTATTAACTTTATTTGGTCGCCGTACAGAGGGCAAGAAACAAACCCCAGAGTGGCAGGCGTTGTGTGACAAGTTAAGCAATAAAGCTCAAGCAGCAGCATAATACCAATCCGCATTAATACTTGCTCAATTTGAGGGAGCAAATTCGACGCTAACTGCGTTAAAAATTTCTCATTTAGAACAACTAAATAGCAAAATTTTTGCCTTGTTATCGACAGAATTTTCTAACCTCAAATAGACCACTTAATTAAGCGAATTGGTATAACTTGGTTTTGTAATAACAAAAAGCTCCAGCCACCACTTGCATGGTGGTTGGAGCTTTTATGCACTCTGACAAGGGTTAAAGCTTGAAAAATAGCTAGGTTTGAGACTATAACTGTGTTTTGGACTGTTACCCGAGAGGCTGATAATGATAAAAAGGATATTAATACCGTTTACTCTATTGTTTAGCGCCTTAAGCTTTGGTGCAACCAGCGGTGCGCTGGCAGTCGACCGCGCTATTCCTAGCAGTACCCAACTGGCTTTCCCTAATGACGCTAAAGTATTTCCTGAAATCAGTGATTTTACCGTGCTAAGTGTCATACCTATGAGCAACGATGCCGGTGAGCGCTTCGCCGTGGCAACCATAAAAAATCAGGCTCACGGTCGCCGTACCTTAACCCATAAGCACCTATTAGCATTGACTGCGGAGGGGAAACGAATTAAACCAATGCAGCTATCGGCGATTTTCGATGGTCAAGAAACGCTGTCGCTGACACTCAGTTTTGGTGAAAGTAAATTTCCATTACTTAGCGTGTATACTCGTAATTAGGCCTTTCTCTAGAAGTACTTGGTGCAACCGATATGTTATTCTGCACTGAAAAAACAAAATAATTTACCTTAAAAAGCCTTCTAAAAAAGGCGTAATCAACATGGTTACTTGAATCGATGTGAAACGGGAGTAACCATGAAGTATTATCATTTTCAATCTGTTCTAGCTCATAAAATGTTGCGCAGTGCAATCGATGTGTTATTTGCAGGCCGCCACCAATCTGGGTGCTTTTCTTGTAAGCTTTTTAGTTCGGGTAAAGTAAAGTCGATTGTATGGCAAGGCGAGTTGCTGCAAAAGCTCTGGCCAAACCATCACTCAGCAAGGGTAGAACTGCAACATGCCATCGAACAACTTTATAGCCATCGGCTAATTTTAGGTTGGCCACCCTGTCGAGCGGTTAAATTAATGCTTATTGATGGTGGTTTGGAAGTTGTTTGGCAACCGCTTGAGCTGGTCGAGCAGCACCAGCTAATAGAGCAATTGCAAGTGCTGGTAAAGATTGATGCACTGATCAGAGAGGAAAATATGAGCTTACTAGCCGCTGATAATAGCGAAATAGGGTATGTGCATGGAACGTCTCTGTGGGCACCTCGGCGCCAGGTAACATTTCAACTTGAGCGTCCCCATCAACATATGGATTTACTTTTTGCATGGCTAAAGCAAGTAAAAATGGATCAATTTGTTATTAAACTTAAGGCATATTGGTGGAGTGAAGAGCCTCAGGGGTATTATTTATCTGGAGGAATAATAGAGCCTCTAGAGCTGACCGTGACTCAAGTTTTGGCTGCAATCAAAGACGAAGCGACTAATAATGATTATGAATAATGAACACTCAAACAGCGAGGATAAAACCAGTAACGCAAGGGTCGAGAGTGTGTCTGCGATGCTTACTAGGTTAGAGCAAATACCCAGAACACGTAAGCAACTCTCTGTATTTGAGGTAAGCGGCTATGCTCATCATGAAAACATGGTAAGCAATATACTGGCGTTCTACTTGGATGCAAACTTAGAGCATCAAATGGGCACCTTGGCATTGTCGGCATTACTAATGGCTGCGGAACTACCCTATGAGGAGGTTGGAGCTGTGTTAGCCGTGCATAGGGAGTATCCAACGCTGCAAAGAGGAAGGCTGGATTTGCTTGTGGTTTCAGAGCGCTATGTTATTGGTATTGAAAATAAGATTAATGCGCCGCTTTACAACAACCTGCAAGACTATGGTGAAACCATTGATGGTATATGCAATGAACAGCAAAGCGCTGTAAAATTGCTGTTGACTATGACGGAGATCACTAAGCAGGATGAATTATCTGGTTTTCAAATTGTTAGCTATAAAACCTTTTTAAGCTGTTTAAAAACATTGATACAGGCTAATTCTTTGCCCGAGAATAAGTGGTCAATGTACCTTTATGACTTTATTTCAGCATTAGACGCTGAGGAGAGCGAGAGCATGGAATTAAATGAGCTAGAAGAGCTTATTATCGCTAACCCTGAAAAGGTAGATGAACTATTACTAGCTAATCAAGCTTTGACCAAAAAGTATCAGCGCCACATGGATGCCATCAAAGAGCAATTACCAAGCGGTCAGTATCATCGTTGGCACTTCGGTCAATATCAAGTTTTTGATTTTGAGTTCAACGGTGCTGTGGTTGCATTAGATTTCTACATTAGTCACGCTCATGGTTGGTCTTTGATGTTGTTTGGCCGCAAAAAAGAGGGGAAGCAATTACTTGATTGGCTCATTACTGAGACGGACTTGGGGGAATTAATAGCAAATAAACCTCCCGAGAAACAAAATGGCGAGTGGAAATACCGGTTATTCTCCTTACCTCACAGTACAGCTAAAGCAGAAATACTTTCGGCGGTTAATATGTGGCTTGATAAGGTATCAAACTGCATGCAAGCTAAACTTGGTTGTTGTTAAAAAATAACGAGGCACTGGGAAGCGCCTCGTTACATTGTTAGCCTTTTGGCACTACGCGGAAAATCCCAGTGCCATCAATCCCTAAATACAGGTCGCCATTAGGGTGGGTGGAAATACTGCGCACTCTTCCTGCCCCTTCAAATATCTTGCTATGGCTTTTTACTTTATTGCCATCTAATTCAAGAAGCACAAGGTGGGCGAATTTCATCGACCCTATCGCTACTTTGCCCTGCCACTCAGGGTATTTATCACCACTGATAAACTCCATACCAGAGGGGGCAATAGACGGAACCCAAACCCAGTCGGGTTGCTGCATCCCATCTCGGGCCGTTTCATCAGTAATGGTTGTGCCATTGTAATTGATGCCGTAGGTAATGACTGGCCAGCCGTAATTGGCACCGGGTTCGATGATATTCACTTCATCGCCGCCACGTGGCCCATGCTCATGAGTCCAGATTTTCCCTGTTTCAGGGTGCATCGCCATGCCCTGTGGGTTTCTGTGGCCGTATGAGTAAACACTCTTACGCGCTCCTGCTTGGTCATAAAATGGGTTCGACTTGGGAATAGAACCATCAGCATTAATGCGATGCACTTTACCAGCATCATGATCTAAACGCTGGGGATGGACGTCACGGTTACCGCGGTCGCCGATAGAAAAATACAAATAACCGTCCTTATCAAACTCAATACGCGAGCCATAGTGGAACGTTTTGGTGGTGTTTGGCGTACCATCGAAAAGCAGTTGCTTGTCGACTAAGCTCATGTCTTGCAAGCGCGCGCGCATGATGGAAGTGTTATACCCTTCGCCATCGCCCTCATAGCCAGAATATGAAAAGTAAATCCAGCCATTGTCTTGATAGTTAGGATCAAGCTCTACATCTAACAAGCCGCCTTGACGCTCTGCATGCACTTTAGGCACACCAGCAATTCGCTGCTCTAGCAATTTGCCGTCACGGATGAGCCGAAGCTCTCCCGACCTATCGGTAACCAATAGCTCCTTTTCATTTAACCATACTTGGCCCCAAGGAATTTGAATTCCCTTAGCAACCAGTTCAAGTTGGTATTTATCGGCGCTGGCTGCCAGAGGAATAGGTTGTTCAGGCTTAGCCTGTGCCGCAAAGCCTGCGCTTAATATGCCTGCAGCTATGGCCGTGTATAAATATTTTTTCATAACAAATCCAATTGATTGAAAAACAATAACCCTAGAGTAGCTGGTTCTTAGCTAAATTGTTACCAGCATTCAGTAATGTGCGATAATTGACAACAAATATACGACAAAACGAAAGCAGCAAAGATAGGCGATCACTGTTTGCATGCTCAAATGTTGCTAGTATCTTAAGTGAGTAGCAGCTAAGTGGCGGAGATCAGCATTAAAACTGATACCGATAGCTGAGTTTTATCTCTCTACCACGAGCCTGAAAACTACTGAACTGGCGATTTTCTTTAATCCCTAAGGGGATAATCGCAGCGGTGTTGTAGTTGCTGTCGAGTAAGTTATTAACATCTAGAGAGAACGATGCGTTTTCACTGTATTGATAATTAATGGCTGCCGCGACCGTCCAGTTATCATCAAATTGTGGTAACACTTTTACCCCGCTGCGATTATGGATAGACAATGAGCCTCGCCAACGATCGCTGGGTTTAACCAGAATAGACGTCATGGCATGAGTCCGGGGCACTAAATCTTCTGAAGGAATTTTACTCTGACCCGGCTGAATCTCAGTGTCGTTGCTGAATAAATGCGAGAAAGTCCCTTTTAGGTCAACATATTGTGATAGGTCAGCATGCCACTCTATTTCAACGCCAGTGGCTTTGTTGTTGGCAATATTGCCTAAAAAGACGGCGTCGCCACTGCTACTAAAATCAATGAGGTCATCAATATGGTTGTGGAACAAACTAAAGGAGAAAGAGAGGCTGTTACCTGTATATTGGTAAACCAACTCTGTTGCTTTGAGCGTGGTCGGCCACAAAGTGCGATTGCCCACCGTTAAGCCACTTTCTTCATCGTAAAGGTCGCCAAGCGAAGGGACTCGATAGGCCTCACCGTAGAGTAATTTAAATAAATGGTTGTCATTAAAAGTGTAAATCACCGCGCCACGAGGGTTTGTTCTGTCTGCCACATCATTGTAGCTATCTCGACGCAAACCAAACGTCGTGCGCCAATGTTCGCTCCACACCGACTCCAATTGTAAGTAAGCCATTTTGATACGGCGTGTGTTTGGCAGAACCACTCGCTGGCCGGGCTGAGTAAAGGTGACTACTTGATTCAAGTACTCAAGCTCAGAATAAAGATCGTAATTGCTGCGCAAATAGCCTTCTGGCACTTGGGATTCGACCAATTCAACACCCGCTGACCACGTTTGCGAGTCAGAGTAAAAGTACTGTGAATCAACAATGGCGCGATAAGAATCGTAAGTAAAGTCCTCACCGAATAAAAAGTCCGCAGCATTAAATGGCGCGTCTCCCTGTAGTTCTAGTGCGGTGAGCGATTTTCGCGTGGCTTTAGAATATTCTAATGCTGTTTTTACGGCCCAGTTATTATCAGAGTGGTATTGATAGCCTAAGCGCGACAGCCAATGTTGATTTTCTTGCTTTGTGGTGCCATCACGCAAGCGGCGAAATAAGTAATAACTGTCGCGAGAAGAGCGGTGGTAGCGCGTATTAAAGGTTACACCGTAGGCAGACACAAAAGCTTCTAATTGTTGCGCCTCGTGAGCATCATTGGTGGTATCTTGAAGCAAGAAGCGATCAAAGACGTTGCCAAGAGTGTCGCCGTCATCTTGATAAAAGTGGCCATCAAATCCTGCAGAGATGGTTTCGCCTTGGTATGTCGCCCCAAGGTTCAAAGTTCGCTGCGAAAAAGAGCCCACCCCAAGGGCGATATAATTCTCGGTTTTGGTGATGATATTCACCACACCATTAAAGGCGTTTGAGCCGTATAAGGTGGAACCCGGCCCTCTTACCACCTCGACACGCTCGACATTATGCAGACTAATAAAGCGGTCAATATAGTTGATACCACCGGTGTAGTCTTCATTAATACGTTGGCCATTAATCAATAACAGCAAGGTATTGGCGTATTTTTGCGGATGCCCTCGGGCGATTAAATAAGATTCATTGCCCTCAACGGGGTTATACATGGGATAAAAGCCAGGAATATGCGCAAACAGCTCGGTGAGCGTGGTTATGCCTAGATCCCGAATATGTTGCCGTGAAAAATAGCTGACCGATGAAGGTGTATATTTGAGCTGGGTATCGGTTTTGGTAGCGATAGTGACTTTGACATCCTGTAGTTCTTCCAAAGAAAGGTTGAATAAGTCACCTTGAGCTAAGCTTGCAGCGGAAAATAAAGGGCAACATAAAATAAGCGGAATGCGAAAGTTAGCCATTGTTACTATGGATTGAAAAAGTCCTTCACTTTAAGGTAGACCGACAACGCGTTTTTGTCAGCCTATTTGTAGTAAATTTTTCTTTTTATTCAACTGTTTCATTCATATTAAATGCAAAGCGGCTGGCTTTATTGCCAGCCGCTTTTGCTTGCTATGAACTTAGAACTTTGACGGTGCAGGTGGCACGGTCAGCTCTTTTTTCGGATTGGCTTTAAGCTCTTTTAATAGCTCTTCAACTGCCCGCTCTACGGAAGGATCCTTGCCTGCATGAATAAGCTCAGGGCGGTCAATCACCTCGATATCTGGGCTGACTCCTTCGTTCTCGATGATCCAGTTACCGTCGTTATCAAGAATGCGGAAGGTAGCGGCAATGACTTGGCCACCATCCACAAGGCTTGGGTTGCCAGAAATACCAATTAGGCCACCCCAAGTGCGAGTACCAATGAGCTTACCTAATCCGGCTTGGCGGAAGTAGTAAGGTAAGGCATCGCCCCCTGAGCTTGAGTAGCCGTTGATCAACATGGCTTTGGGACCATCGTGAGCAAACTGTGGCGTTTTAGTGGGTTCAACGCCACGACGCTTCCAGTAGTTTAGTGGCTTACGAGCCAACCAAGTGATCATGTGCTCAGGGATAAAGCCACCACCATTATAACGGTCGTCAATGATTAAGGCGTCTTTATTGGTTTGTGGCATAAAGTTTTTAAACAGCGAGCGGTTGCCATCGTAATGGGTGTTTGGCAAGTGTACATAACCAATTTTACCGCCCGAGAGCTTATCAACGTAGTCGGCACGAGACTGCACCCAAGCCATATAGCGTAAGCCTTGTTCACTGGCAACCGGTTTCATTGTGGTCTTCCAGCTCTCGTCAGTATTAGGCGTTTTGCTTAGCACCAGCTCCACTTGCTCGCCTTGGGTGTTTTCTAGCAGCTCATAGAAATTCACTACGTCTTTCACCGAGCGGCCATTCACGCTGATGATAAAGTCGCCTTCGCTGGCGTTTACCGCGGTTTGATCAAGTGGTGAGCGGTAGTTTTCATGCCAATTTTCGCCTTTGAAAATGCGCTCAATTTTGACATAGCCCGATTTATGCGCGCTGATCTCCGCGCCTAACAGGCCATGTTTTTTGCGCTCGGCGCTAGGGGCGTCACCTGATTGCACATAAATGTGACCGGCATTGATCTCACCGGCAATTTCACTTAAAACATAATCCAGATCGCTGCGGTGTGCCACGGCATCCGCCATGGGTTGATATTTGGCTAAAATGGCGTCCCAATCTTGACCATGATGGTTCTCGTCGTAGAACCAATCTCTCAGTGTACGCCAGCCTTCCACATACATTTGCTGCCATTCCACTTGCGGATCAATTTTTAACGTCATATTAGAAAGATCTAACTTATTTGCTTTTAGATCCTGTTTGGCTTTTGGCGCAATGACACTGTAATCGTTACCTGCGCGGGCAATAATATGCTTGCCACTGGCAGCTACCTTATATCTAGAAACGCCCTTAGCCACAGTTTCTAACTTGCTGTCTGGCTTGGTACCGAGTAGCTTTAATGCCCCATCGGTTAAAGTAAGCACACCGTCTTCCACTGCCGTGAGGGCGCGGTAATTACCAGCTGGTGCAGCTAATGCTACGACTCGCGACATAAAGCCATCGGCTTCAATGCGATTATTGCTGTCCGCTTTATCTGATCCACCTTCGTCTGTGGTTTTAATTTCAGACTCATCACTCTTAAAAGCATTTAATGGTTCAATTTGATTGTTAACGGCAACACTGTAAATACGTGTGGCATCGTTAAACATATAATCAAATTCGTAGCTGCTAAAGGTTAAGTTATAGTCACGCTCAGAGGTGAAATATAAGTGCTCGCCATCAGGTGAGAACGTCGGGTTACGCTCACTGGTCATTTCGTCAGTGAGGCGAGTTACCTTGTCGCTATCGATGTTGTAATGCCACAGTGAGCTGTAGCGGTTTTCATTGTTTTTAACAAAAACAATGTCTTCGCTATTTGGTGACCAGGTATATTGGGTCAACCCATCTTCGTTGTATTTGGCTGTATCAATTTTGTGTAAGTCACCAGATTGCGCATCCAGCCACCACAAGGTGTGGTTTTTATCGGCAAACAACAGCTTTTTGCTGTCAGTAGACCAAATTGGAGTAAAGCGCCAAATGGTGCCATCACTGGTCAATTGAATGGTCTTATTGTTATTGGCTCTGTCTTTTAAGTAGATCTCATACTCGCCAGTGGCATCGCTCATGTAAGCAATGTAACGGCCATTAGGCGACCAGCTGGCTTCAATTTCTCTGCCCTCTGGGGTGTAAGAAAGGTTACGAGTTGGGCCTTGCTTAACAGGCACTGAGAACAGTTCGCCGCGAGCGGTAAATAGCGCCCGTTTACCGTCGTGAGAAATGTCCATTGAGTCGATAAAATCACTGACATTTTTGCTGTAAGGCATGGCATATTGGCGCACACCAGCGACGTCGATGGTCAAGCGTTCAGAGCGCTTCGTGGCTTCATCAAAGCGATAAAGGTAACCGCCGTTTTCATAGACGATGGCATCAGGTCCAGCCGATGGCCACAACACATCAAAGTCTTTGTGGTCGGTCATTTTCACCGGTTGCTTACCGTCGCGGTATTGGTAGAGGTTAAGGGTGTAATCACGGTCTGAGACAAAATAAATGTTGTCGTTCACCCAGGTCGGTTGTTGATCGGTAGCCGGGTTGGTTGTCAGCTGCTTAGAGCGATTATTTTCCAAATCGTAAACCCAAACATCTTGAGCACGACCGCCGCGAGAGCGCTTCCAGGTTCTAAACTCTCTGTCGATTGGCGTGTAAACGTACTTACTGCCATCAGGGGAGAGCATACCACCACCGGTTTCCGGGATCGCCATTGGCTGCTCCAGGCCGCCATCAACCGGCACCATGTAAGGGCGGCCCATGCGCTTGCCCCATGGAGTGCGGTTGGCTCTAAAGACGATGTGCTTGCCATCTGGCGTCCAGTCCATAACGCGGTAATCATAACCTCCGCGCGGCGGCATGGGGCCCACATCGTTATAGTAAGTCAGCTGTTTTAGCCCTGAACCATCGGCATTAATCACATAAATCTGACGGCTGCCGTTATACTCGGCGGCAAACGCAATTTTACTGCCATCAGGTGAAAACTTCGGGAAGGTCTCAAAGCCGATGTGGTCGGTTAAGCGTTGACTTTGGCCCGACTGTGTATCAGCAACATAAATGTCGCCAGCATAGACAAAGGTGACTTTGTCTTTGTGAATATCGGGGAAACGCAATAAGCGGGTATCTTCGGTTTGATAAGCGGATACAAAAGGCGCGGCCGCCGCAGCAATGGCCAGCACTAATGATTTTATCTTTGTCATAAGCATATTTCCGTTATTATTTTGATACATAATAACGATTACAGCTCGAATTGCACCCCATTGCGGTGGTTGGCTTGTTTCAAAATGTGAAAAAGTACCTCGATGACGAGGTACTTGAGTGGTGTCGCTGGTTAGAAATATTAAGCCAGTTAATTAAAACTGCGCGACAAAATTCAGACTGCTGGTTTCGCCGCCTTCAGTGTCAACGACATTGGCTGTTAGGTAGTAAGTGTCGTTAAAGAAGTACTTTCCTTCTACTGCTAGGTCAGAGTCATAACTGCCTAAGCCCAGTGCAAGGTGGCGGGTAAAGTAGTAATTGGCCATAATGTTGGTGATGGAGTCATCAACAAAGTCGTTATCGATTCGGTTGTGTTCAACATCAATAGCAAAATAGCTGTCACCGCCTACATGTCTAAAGTAGCGGGCACCGAGATTAAAGGCGTCTAACTGATCTTCGGTTTCAATGCTAAAGCCAACGTAATCAGTGTTATTGAGCGGGTGGTTGTATTGCGCTTTAAACCACGTGGCGTCGCCATTGTCATATTCCTCTTGGCGAACGCTGAGTTTTAAGTTGTCATTATAGAGGTAACCAAAGCCCAGTGAGTAATGATCATCGGCATTGCCTAAATCACTGATGCTGCCACTGACAAACCACTGGTTAGTAATAAACCCTTCGCCATCAGCAGAAAAGGCGTTGTCAAAATCATCATTAATGTAACTAACACCAATATTACTGTCGGTATCGAGATAGCCAAAATCATCCCACACACCTGAGGAAGCTTGAGGAGCAAAATAGTAACGTGAAGAAAGCATTAGGGCGTTATTATCGGTACCATCGTTGTGAGTATAACTGGCGCCATTAAACCATGACTTATTGACGTTGCCGGCATTGGCTGCAGCAGAAGTGGATACGAGTAGGGAAATGGCTGCAAGTGATAATAGCTGTTTCATATTCATCCTTTAATGGTAAAAAAAATTGGCGATACTGCCGAAATTGCAGCTCATGGTATGAGCCAGTAAATGAACAGAGTATGACAGCTTACGTCGGTTGTGGTTATTTAAAATCTCGAATTGGCTTAGTGGTAATTGCTTACATATACTTTAGTAGGCCTAACAGGATGGAGATGGATATGACACGCGCTTTTCACGGTATTGCAGTGGGTACCGAACGCCATGGTGAAAGAATATTCTTTACTTTAAAACCCACAGGTACGCTCACTCATGAAGATTACAAAGTGATCACCCCAATCATCGATAACGCCACGCAGGCGGTGGCCTCACCTAAAGTGTATGCATTAATTGATGCCACCGAGTTCGATGGCTGGGAACCTCGAGCACTTTGGGATGATTTTAAACTGGGTCTTGGCCATCGCAGTGAGTTTGTAAAAATAGCCATTTATGGCAGACAAAACTGGCAAAAGCTGGCAGCAACCATTGGCAACTGGTTTATCTCTGGGGAAGTGAAATACTTTGAAGACAAGTCCGCGGCACTGCAGTGGCTTAATGCTGACTAGCCTATGTTCCTTGTGGCTACTTTTGCGTTATGGCTAAAAAGTCGATAGATTAAACTCTTAGTTCACTTTTCGGGGAGGATTTCAAGTGAAGAAAATCCTAATCACGGGCGCAAACCGTGGTATTGGCTTGGCATTAGTTAACACTTACTTGCAAGCTGGCTGGCATGTACTTGCGACCTGCCGCGATCCTCAAGCGGCAACCGAGCTTAATGCGTTAGCACCCACTTACCCTGAACTGCAAGTGTTTGCTTTAGATGTCACTAACTACGACCAGATGGCAGAGCTCAGTGAAAAGTTAGCGCCAGTGGCAATCGATGTGGTGATTAATAATGCAGGTATTTATGGACCAAAAGGCTATGCCTTTGGTGAAACCGACATAGAAACTTGGCGTGAGGTGATGGAGGTCAATGTCTTTGCTACCTTGCGTTTGGCTGAGTTGTTTTATACCCATTTAAGTCATGGCGAAGACAAAATCTTTGCGGCTTTGTCGTCTAAGGTTGGCAGTAATACCATGAACACCAAAGGCGGCGGTTACATTTATCGCAGCTCTAAAGCCGCGCTCAATTCGGTGATCAAAAGCCTGTCTAATGATTTGCTCAATGAAGGCATTCGCACAGTTGCCTTACATCCAGGCTGGGTGCAAACCGAAATGGGCGGGGAAAATGCGTTAATTACCCCGCAAGAGTCGGCAAATGGCCTCTACAGCATGCTATCACACTTTGTTGATGCTCAAAGTGGGGGCTTTTACGATTACAAAGGCGAAGCCATTCCCTGGTAAATCCTTTTACCTTAAACCAAGGATCCGTTGTGGTTGTTGTTGAAGATCTTGTTTTTACTCGCCGTGATGGCGAGGCCACGCGCACCATTTTAAATCGTGCTCATTTTACCATCGCCGAGCACGAGCAAGTTGCTATTATCGGCGACAGCGGTTCAGGCAAAACCACTTTGATCAATTTGCTTGGGGGGTTATTACGCCCAGACGCCGGTAATATTTGGGTGGCGGGCAAAAATATTGCCCAGCTTAATGATACCGAGCAAGCCATATACCGCAGAAGTGTTGGCATGGTTTTTCAACATTACCAGTTGTTAGCGCCACTAACGGTGCGCGATAACATTACCTTTCAAGCACAGCTTAATCATCGCCAACCCAGTCAGGATGAAATCATCACCCTCACGGAGAGGTTGGGCATTAGTAACAAACTGGATGCCTACCCAAGCCAGCTTTCTGGTGGCGAGCAACAGCGAGTAGGAATAGCGCGTGCGCTGCTTAATCAACCGGCACTGTTATTGGCCGACGAACCCACCGGTAATCTCGATGCCCAGCGCAGTGAAGAAGTGGTGGCACTGATGCAAAGCCTCTGTCGTGAACAAGGCATAAACTTGATTATGGTGACCCACAGTCAGCAACTAGCACATGCCCTTGACCGGCAAATTTTAATTCAAGACCAAGTTGCCCATGGTTAAGCAAGGTCAAACAATACACTCAAGGCGAGAGTTTATGCTCATTGCTCAGGTGATAGGCAAATTCTATCGCCAACACTTGGCCTTGTTTTTATTGTTTCTGTTTGGTTTGTCGTTAGGCGGCGCATTACTCGGGGCTATTCAAGGTCTTAACCAAGAAGCGGGGGAGCGCTATGAAAACACCAGTGCCCTGCTTAATAACCCCATCACGCATTTTGTTCGTCCAGCTGCTGGGCAGCAGTATATTGAGCAAACAACGTGGTTAAGATTAAGAAAAGCGGGGATCACCAGCGCCGCTCCGGTGGTAGAACACACCATCACACTAGAAGGGCAGCGGTTTTGGCTGCGAGGCGTAAACACCCTCGACTGGTTAAGCCAAGCACGACCAGCCAAGCAATCACAGCAAGGGCGTGATGTTGGCTTTGCTCTGAACACGCTATTTTTGCCAACGGCTTTGGCGCAGCGCCTCAATATTAACCAAGCCGTAACGCGCGAGATTGCCGGGGTAACGGTTAATCTGCAACCGGCACCCAGCCTTGAAGGAAAAACGGCACTGGCAGACATTGCGCTGGTAGACAGTGTGCTGAAATTAAATGGCGCAGTCAGTTACATTGAAATCTCCGACCCCAAACTGGATCCAAGCCAGGTGCAGTTACTTCTTAATGGTGAGGGGGTGTTACAAAACGCAGAGCAGCAATCTTTTGACTCCCTCTCTAAGGCGTTCTTTTTCAATCTTAAAGCATTGGCGTTACTGGGTTATGTAGTGGGTGCCTTTCTAAGCTTTAACGCCATTAAACTGGTACTGTATGCACGAAAAAAACTGCACAGCCAGTTATTATTGTTTGGTTGTACTGAGCGCACGCTTGCTTATGTCGTCGCCAGTGAACTGCTGTTCATGAGCGCCATCGCTGCGCTTATTGGCGAGGGCATGGCCTACTTTGGTGCTAACCTGTTACTGGGCGAAATTAACCTCGCCATGCAAAGTTTATTCGAGCTTGATCGGAGTCTAGCGATAGAGTTTAGTTGGACGACTGTGCTGTTGGCGTTTTCGCTCAACGTTATGGTGTTGCTCGGGGTTATTGTCGGTCAATTAAGGGGCGTTAGCATTCCGTTAAACACCCCGATAAAGCTTAGTGCTCTGATGATGGTGGCGGTAATTGCCGGGTATTTTTACCGCTACAGTATTAGCGCATTGGATGCCTTGGGTTTGTGCGTCAGCTTATTGCTGTTGTTTTTTATTATCTGCGGCCCTGTGCTGCGATACACATTTTCTTGGTTACCGGCAGCCTCCCCACTATTAAAATGGATGAAAGCGCAAAGTACGCAGCAACTAGCGGTGCTGAAAGTCAGTGTTTATGCTGTATTACTCGCCACAGGCGCTTCGGTGGGGTTGCAAGTCATGGTGGCCAGCTTTAATAGCGCATTACAAATTCACTTAGATAAACGCTTAAGTGCCGATTTGTACGTTCGCCCTGATAAGGTGACAGAGCAGCAGTATCGCTGGCTCGCGGCGCGCCCCGAGGTGGCACAATTAGGCGTGTATTGGCACGCCGAAGCCGCGCTCGATAACGCTGAGCGGCGCCAACTTCCCCCACAGGTTGAAGTAATAAGTTTTGGTGCGGATGCAACTTCGCATCAAAACTTACAGTTACTTCAAGGTCGCGCGCCCAACAGTACAGAGCTTTATTCCGCCAAAGCCACTGAGCAGCTTGGCTGCTTAGCGAATGAACCCAGTCAGTTACGTTATGGTCTCGAAACCGGTATGTCACTGAGGTTATTGCAAGGCGAGCGAGTACTCCGCTGTACCATTACTGGATTTTACTATGATTACGGTGAACAAAAGCCGGTGCTGGTGGTGCCTACTACCGCGCTGCAGCAAGCGGGCTTTGCCTACCAGCAATACGGTTTCTCCATTCAAGCTAAGTTGGGTGCGGATATCGACCAGTTAAAACAAGATATCGTCACAGCATTGCAATTAAAAGCCTCGCAAGTGAGTTACAATCAAGTGTTCAAAGATTTTGCTAACATGCTGTTTTCTCATACATTTTATGCCACGAAAGCACTCAATATGTTGATCGTGTTGATTGCACTGTTTGGGCTTTGGGTGTCGTTATTAACCCTAGGTGCAAAGCAGTTGCAACCACTGGTAACCTTATCCACGTTGGGGGTGACCACTAAGCAACTGCTGGCGGTGAAGCTATTACAAAGTGGTATCATCTTGCTGGTTACTTTATTACTGGCAACGGCTTTGGGGTTTGCGCTTGGGGTAGTGCTATTAAAGTTGGTGATGCCTATCGGCTTTGGCTGGAGCATTCCCATGGATATGCCAATCGTTGATATCTCATTCTTTTTACTCACCATTTTTATACTGGCGTTGGTGGTTAGCCTGTTACCATTACTAAAACTTCGTCGCTACGCGGCTGCGGATCTGCTCTATGAACAGTAACTGGCAAGCTTATTTACTATTGTCTGCTGTGCTGATGGTTGGTGCCTGTTCACCCGCCGAGCAGCCAGCAAAAGAGCAAAGCGAGAGCGTATTTAACCTGCAGCTAGGTGAAGCGGTGCAACCGGGAATAGAGCTGCGCTTTCCTGAAGATCACGGTGCTCATCCTGAGCAAGGGATTGAATGGTGGTACGTCACCGCTAATCTTAGCAGTAATACAGGCGAGCAATTTGGGGTGCAATGGACACTGTTTAGAACCTCTTTAGTGCAGCCAGAACTCAACACTAAGTGGTGGGATGACAACCTTTACTTTGCTCACTTTGCTATTCAAAGTGACAGCAAACATAAGGCTGCGGAGAAATACGGCCGAGCTGGGCAAGTGACCATTCAAAGCCAACCGTTTGTCGCCAACATCGATGATTGGTCAATGCACAGCCTCAGCGATAGCTTTTTACCGTTGCAATTGCATGCTAATACAGGTTCTGAGCAAATAGCTTTGACCCTCAAAGACAGTCCTATGGTGTTACATGGCGATAATGGCTACAGCGAAAAAACAGCCCAGGGCCATGCCTCTTATTATTACAGCTATCCGTTTTTGCAAGTGACTGGGCGTATTCACTTTGACGGCCAAGCACATCAAGTGCAAGGGCAAGCGTGGTTAGACCGCGAGTGGTCTGCAGCCTTTATCGACCCAGAGCAAAGTGGTTGGGACTGGTTTAGTTTGCGCCACCAAGACCCGGCGCAAGGAGCATTGATGGTGTTTTGTATTCGCGATGAACAACAACGATATCAAGATTGTCGCGGTACTGAAATTAGTCAAAACGGGAGTAGCAAACACATCCCAGCCAAGGAGATAAACCTGCAAGTAACGGCTACCACAGATATTTCGGGGCACCGTTATCCCACTAGCTGGCGGCTCAAGTTAGACCATCGAGCTGCCATTGATATTCACAGTCGAAACCCAAATTCACGCAATAACTTAACCATTCCTTACTGGGAGGGCCGGGTGAGCGCTTTCGGAGGCTTTACTGGGGAAGGTTATGCTGAGCTAGTAGGGTATGAGCGCTGATACTTGTTGCGCTGAGTATGGCGGCAATCACCTTAAAAATTCGCAGAGGCATCGTTTTTTGCTGTGCAACTGACGCTTAGCAGACTAAACTCGGGGGATCTGGATCCATTTATGACGTTATGCTGAGTTCTCTTTTTATTACTAATCCTGCTCCTGAGTTATTGGTCAATGGTGCCTACGATTACACCTTAGTGGTGGTGTCGGTGATTGTGGCCATCATCGCTTCGTTTTTCACCTTAATCCAAATTGATTTTGCTGAAAAAAATCAAACCAGTAGTATCAGCCGCTTGGCAAAACTCGGCGGTGCAGTGGCCATGGCCGGTGGTATTTGGAGCATGCATTTCATTGGTATGCTGGCGTTTTCTTTGTGTGTCGAGATAAGTTATGACCCCTGGCTTACTGGGGCTTCTGTTATTCCGGCTTTGATTGCCTGCTGGAGTGCATTTGAAGTCATCACCAAGCCTAGTCCTACACTTACGCAAAAGTGCGGCGCGGCGCTGATATTAGGAGCCGGGATTGGGGTTATGCATTACGCTGGTATGGAGGCCATGCAGCTTGGTCCGAGCCTGAAGTATGACCCTGGTATATTCAGCCTTTCTATTGTGGTTGCTGTTAGTTTGGCGTTTGTGGCGATTCAATTTCGCGCCAAACTCCGGCGCGTGAGTGAACAATATAATCAAAATGCAGTGCGGCTATTATGTGCGGTGATCTTAGGCGCTGCTGTTTCAGGAATGCACTACACTGGTATGGCGGCAGCGCGTTTTGTCGCCGACAGCCCCATCATCGACCAGCAAATACAAAGTCAACACAATCAGTCTTTAGCGCTATTCGTTGCCGCCATGAGCATTATTATCAGTGCACTGTCGGCGCTGGTGCATACGGCCAGTAAATACCGTGCAGTTGCCAGTGATAAAGCCGCTAATGAGTCGCGTCTAGAGGCCATTTTTGAAACCGCAGTGGATGGTATTATTACCATCGATAGTCAAGCCAATATCCAAAGTTGTAATGCCGTAGTGAGCGATATTTTAGGCTATCAAGAAACAGAGTTGTTGGGACAAAACATTGCTATTTTACTGCCGCAACACAGCGGCGTTCGAGGGCCACTCAGTAGTGCCGAAATCAAGCAGTTTAGTGCCGTGGGGAGTGAAATAACCACACAACACAAAAACGGTACTTTAGTGCCTGTACGATTAGGTGTGGGTGAAGTAAAGCTTAAAAATCAGGCCTCTTTCTTTGTTGCTTTTATTACCGATTTAACCGTACAAAAACAAATGCAACAGGCACTTAAAGAGCAAGAGGCGCGTCACCGGACCTTGCTTAACAATATGCCTGGTGTTGCGTTTCGCTGTAAAATTGACGAGCAATGGAGCATGTCTTTTGTTAGCCCAATCGTTGCCGAGCTAACCGGCTATCGTAGCGAAGAGTTTATTGCCAATACCATCACGTTTGAGGCGTTATTGCATCATGAGGATAAAACCTATGTTCGTGATGTTATAGACGAAGCGTTACAAAGTGGTAAGGGGAGCTACTCTTTGGAGTATCGTATTAAGCATCGTGCGGGAGAAATAAAGTGGGTGTTAGATAAGGGCTCATTTGAATTTGATGAGCAGGGCAAAGTGGCGGGTATTGCCGGAGTGCTACTGGACATTAGTGAGCGCAAATCAATGGAAGACGAGTTACGCACAGCTAAGCGTATCGCTGAGAGTGCCGCGGCCTCGAAGCAGGCATTCTTAGCTAATATGAGTCATGAGATAAGAACTCCCATGAATGCTATTTTGGGATTTAGCGAGGTGTTGAAAGATTCGCCCTTGCAACCAGAGCAAAGCAAGCATGTGCATACCATTTTAACCAGTGCCAAAGCATTACTCCACTTGCTTAATGACATTCTCGACTCTGCCAAATTAGAGCAAGGTAAGTTGGACTTGGTGGAAGCGGACTTTTGCGTTTCAGAGCTGGTTGATAATGTCGTGTCGACGTTTTGGTATCAGGCGAAAAAGAAAGGCTTGGCGTTAGAGCTGGAAATAAGCCCAAACCTACATCAGTATTACCACGGAGCCCCCGATAGGCTCAGACAAATACTGGTGAATTTACTAGGCAATGCCATTAAGTTTACTAACCAAGGCTGTGTGAAGTTGTGTGTTCGTGCAGATGGCGACAAAGGGTTATTATTTGAAATACACGATACAGGTATTGGCATCGAGAAAAACCGCCTAGAGGCGATTTTTAACCCGTTTGAGCAAGCCGACGGCAGTATGAGTCGCAATTATGGTGGCACAGGGCTCGGTACTACGATTAGCCGCCAGCTGGTGGAATTAATGCAAGGGGAAATTTGGGCGCAGAGTGAAGTGGGCAAGGGCTCAACATTTAGCTTTACCGTGCCCTTGAAACAGATTGCAACACTCACAAACAGCAATAATTATCAGCAAGTTGAGCTACCACCGTTAAGCATTTTGGTGGCCGATGATATCCAACAAAATACCGAGCTATTGCAATTATTGCTATCAAAACATGGCCACACTATTGACGTTGCCCATGATGGTGAGGAAGCGTTAAGCAAAGTAAAAGCAGGTGACTATGACGTGATCCTGATGGATATTCATATGCCTAGATGTGATGGCCTTGAGGCAACACGCAAGATTAAAGCTTGGCAGCAACAAACCTCAAGCAAAGCAACCCCGATCATCGCGCTGACTGCCAGTGTACTGGGTGAAGACCGAGCCGCTGCCAAGCAAGCCGGAATGGTGGCGTTTGCTTCAAAGCCGTTGGTGTTAGAGGAACTAACCCGAACCATCGCCAAAGTACTTGGCTTGAAAGTGCCTGAGCAGAGCCAGCAAGGGCGTGAGGCTATTACCAAGCAGCTGATCAACCGTGCTAGAGCCATTAACTTATGGGGCGATGAACCACGCTTTTTGGCCGAGTTGTCGCGCTTTTGGCAGGGTAAGCGAGCCGATGTTATCGCCTTAATGTCGCATGAGACGCCACTCGATGCCGCTGCGCTTGAGAGTGTACATACCCTCAAAGGCATTGCTGGCAACCTGGCGTTAGAAACCCTAGCAGATAGTTTATCCCAAGCAGAGCGCAGCAAATGTTTAGATGAGCGATTACGGGCTAAGCTGGCTAACATTGTTGAGCAGTTAGATGATGTGGTGGGTGTTAGCGACGAAAACACCGTAACCGCGGCACTGACTCAAGGAGATGCTGAGCAATTTAAGCATTCACTTAGCCGCATTAAAGCCATGGTGTTGGCGGCGCAAGTAGAAGATGAAGTTATTGTGGCGCTCAGAGAGAGTGCCCCACCAAGTTATCATCGAGATATTGAGTTATTACAGCATGCTTTGGATGATTTTGATTTTCAGCGTGCAGAGCAAATAGTAGCACAACTCATGGGAAGCGAATCGTAATGAGTAACGAGCAAAAACCGCTCATATTAGCGGTAGATGACGAGGCAACCAACCTTCAGGTGTTAAGACAAACCCTGGCGGCAGAATATCGTTTAAAGTTTGCCAAGTCGGGTGAGCTTGCCCTTGAGCTTATCTCCCAAGAGCGCCCCGACCTGATTTTATTAGATGTGATGATGCCAGGCATGACCGGCTTTGAAGTGTGTGCCAAGCTCAAGCAAAACAGTGGCACTGCCCATATCCCAATTATTTTTGTTACCGCTTTGAGTGAAGAGTTTGATGAAGCAAAAGGCTTTGAACTTGGTGCAGTCGATTACATTACCAAACCAATTAGTCCAGCCATTACTCGTGCCCGAGTGAAAACGCATTTGTCTTTGGTGAGTGCGGCGGAGTTAAAAAAGGCCTATGTCGAACTGATGCAACGTTTAGCTCAAGCTGCTGAGTACAAGGACAATGAAACGGGTCAGCACATTGCCAGAATGAGTCGCTATTGTTATGTGCTTGCCAAAGCTTATGGGTTGTCGCAAGAATATGCTGAGGATTTAATGTTGGCAGCGCCCATGCACGACATTGGTAAGGTGGGAATAGCAGACAGTATTTTATTAAAACCTGGGCGTTTAGACGCGCAAGAGTATGAAATCATGAAGCAACATGCGGAACTTGGTGCCAATATTCTTGCCGGCTCGGAATCAAAACTGGTACGCCTTGCCTACCTGATGGCGATGGAGCACCACGAGAAGTACGATGGCAGCGGCTATCCAAAAGGTTTGCAGGGGGAAGAGATCTCCATCGAAGGGCGGATCTGCGCCCTTGCCGATGTGTTTGATGCCTTAACCTCAAAGCGGCCATACAAAGAGGCATGGCCTATAGAGGAAGCGATGGCGTTTATTCAATCACAAAGTGGACTGCACTTTGATCCCAAGTTGGTGGCGCTATTGGCAGAAAACTTACCAGAAATTTTAAAAATTAAAGCGCAATTTGATTAACTGACCCTGTCCATAAGTTGGGCGTATTGATAATACGCCAACTGCCCAAAGCGCCGGAGCTGGGGAAGTGGAAATTTGGGCAATGGTTTGTTGTAAATTGGCAGGTTGGGCACGCTTTCCCTCATTAACTGCTGCGCCAAACGCATACTTGCTTGAGCACTAAAAGCAACGCCAGAGCCACAGTAACCCAAGACATAACCGGTGTTGTTTTCAGCATAGACATGGGGAATGTCGTCTAAAGCTGCGGCAATATAACCGCTCCAAAAGTAGTGGGTTTTGAATGGCAGAGCAGGGAAGCAGTCTTTCAGTGCCTTCTCGAGATTACGCTGATACTTAATATTATCTTGATCGTGACCAAACACGGCGCCACGCCCACCAAATAAAATACGGTTATCTGGCAAACGACGATAATAATATTTTAGCCTTCGGGTATCCATGACCACTTGCTCGGTGAGTAAACCATGGGCGGCTAATTGCTCATCGCTAAGTGGTTCGGTGACAATAATGCTGCTCAGAATAGGTAAGTAGCGGCCTTGAGTCAGCGGTGAAAAATCACGTTGAGCATAAGCATTCGCGGCAATCACCAGTTTTTTAGCCGTGACCTGATGGCCGTTGACGTTAAGTTGGTGCTGGCCATTGTGGTTGTGCTGCTGGCTAACAAGGCTATTTTCAAAAAGTTGAACACCGGCTTGCTGTGCTTGCGATTTATAGCCCATTAATAGCTTTAATGGGTGAATGCCAAAGGCATTATCAAATCGAAGTGCCCCAAATCCTTGTTGATTTTGCATGTAGTGCTCTGCCAACTGCTGTTTGGACAGCAGCTGGTGACTATTCGAGCCCATGGTATTGCTTAAAAAGTCTGCTTGTTGCTTAAGTAGGTTAAAGGCGTGCTGATTATGGGCGACTTTGAGGTAGCCCGATGGCTGCACGGAACAATCTATTTGCTGCGACGTTATGTGGTCACGCACCTGAGTTACGGCCTGATTGTATTCTTGATAGATGGCTTTACTCACGTCTAAGCCATAGAGTTTGGCAAGTTGGCTGTAACCAAGGCGCCCGGTACTGGGTAGCACAAACCCGGCATTTCTAGCGCTGGCACCAAAGCCGACTTGGTTGGCTTCAAACAGCGCCACACTTTGCTGATAGCTGGTGGCCAAATGATACGCAGTTAACAAGCCTGTAAAGCCGCCGCCAATAACCGTAACATCCACTTGTAATGGTTTATTTAATGCCGCGCAAGGCTTACCAAGATCGCATGTTGCGGCCCAATAACTATCAGCAAACGCTTGGCCTTGGCAATGTGGCTGTGACAGGGGATCGAAGCCAGCCATACTAAAACTCCAACACCATTTCTGCTGCTTGGCAGTGGCACTCGTTACCGCACAGAGTGCAGACGTAGCCATGGTGAATACAATCGTCTAACCATTTGTCATCGTGTAACTTAATTAAGCGGCCGCCTGCCTTGGTAAAATACTTCACTGCGCCGTTGCCTGGGCTTTGCTTCCACAAGTGGGCAACGCCTGCTTTCGCGCCTTGCTGACGCAGCGCATCCACAGCATGTTGTAACAGTTGCGGTCCGATCCCGAGGCCTTGAGCCTGTGGTGCCACAGCAATGCATTTAAAGTACGCCATATCTGCGGCTTTTACAGGCCAAAGCTCAGGTGAGCTCCATTTGTCAATATGCCACTGGCCAGCACTGTAGGTGGTTCTAAAACCGAGTAACTCGCCGTCATCACTGAGTGCAACAAAAGAAGCGTTAATGCCATTTTTCATGCCTTGTTGATACATTTTTTCAATGCCCTGAGCATCAAGGTAATTATCGCCATGAACTAGATTACCTAGCTTGATAACGGATTCAAAATGCTCGGCTTGTAAGGGAAGTATCTGCATGATTCGCCTCTTAATTTATTCTTCTAAAGGTGTCGAATGACGGACTCTAATGGCATTTTAGCTTACCACGGGCGCTGACACAGCAAAAACAAAAATCCCACTTGGCGACAAAGAAAGTAAATTTGACAGCGGTGTCATTTTGTTAATAATTGTTTAATCGGTGTTTTGTACCGATCACAACATGTAAAGGATAAAAGATGAATAAACTAACCAATATTACCCTGGCTATAGTGGCATTGAATAGCTCGCTTGCTTTAGCAATGAACCCTCAGCCTGATCCTAATAACCCAGATAGTTATATTGTGTCGCGCGCCGAGCTCAACGCTGCGAAAACCAGCAAAACACTCGATCCCATGTATGCCATTTGGTCTAAAGCCCTTGAAACCCGTGACAACGCGGTGGTTGAGGCCATAGCGCCTGGCCTGGCAAGTAACCCCGACAATGTGCAACGTGCAGAGCGAGTGTTTGGTCAGCAGCAGTGGCAATTTTTAACTCAAATGGCCGCACCTGAATATACCTATACCCGCTTTTTGCGTGCCATTGGTAAGTTTCCTGCCTTTTGTGGAGACTACAGCGATGGCAGAAATGCCGATGCCATTTGCAAGCGCTCTATCATTACTGCATTTGCTCACTTTGCCCAAGAAACCGGTGGTCACATCAGCAAAGACAATGTTTCTGATAATCCATTAGGGCTTGAAGAGTGGCAACAGGCCTTGGTTCACGTGCGTGAAATGGGGTGGTCTGAAGGGGAGCAAGGCTACACCACAGGCTGTGGTCAAGATAATTGGCAAACTCGGCGATGGCCATGCGCTGAAGGACAAGGTTATTTTGGTCGCGGCGCTAAGCAATTGTCTTATCACTTTAACTATGGTGCTTTCAGCGAGGTGATGTTTGATGGCGACGCGACGGTGCTGCTTAATAACCCTGGGCTAGTGGCCGACTCTTGGTTAAACCTTGCCTCTGCGATCTGGTTCTTTTTAACGCCACAAGCCCCTAAGCCTGCCATGCTCCATGTTATCGATAGAACCTGGACACCTTCGCAGCGTGAGGTGGACGCTGGCATTGGTTATGGCTTTGGTACTACCATCAATATTATTAACGGTGGCATTGAATGTGGCGCACAAAATAAAGACAAAGGCCAACCGGTAAACCGCATTCGCTACTGGCAAGGACTCTCACATCACTACAATATCGCCATTGCCAGCGACGAAGAAGACACCTGCTGGCAACAAACGCCTTACGGCAGCCTTAATTTAGATGGCGCCAGCGATGTGTTATATACCAATTGGGAAGGAGATTGGGCCTACTACCCAGATAGACCCGGAGGTTTTTCTTTCGAATGTAAGCTGGTGGGCTACCAAACCGCCTATTCCGCTTTGGTCCCTGGCGATTACGAAAAGTGTGTGACTAACTTTTACCAATCTCATGCGGGCTGGCCACAAGTGAGGGTGGTGGATGACCTACCCACTGAACCCACAGAGCCACCAGTGGGCGGAGTTCCAGCTTGGGATGCCACCAGTGTGTACGTAAAAGATGAACAAGTCAGTTATGAAGGCTTAGTGTTTAAGGCTAAGTGGTGGACTCAAGGTGACACTCCTGTTGCTGGTGGCTGGGGGCCTTGGCAGCTTGTGCAGCAATAGTGGGGGGTATTAAGAGCTTTAATGGACAGGCCCTGGCGCCTGTCTATTCCACAGAACTCTTGCTAGTGAGCGGCTAGAGTATTGTGGTCGTTATTGTTGTCAGCAAGAGATGCGTTATAATCTGGAAAATCTTTTTTTAAAGAAGTTTTAGCGTGGAAGCACTTTTTAAACAATACGCCGCGGCTTGGGATGCCTTCAACCCTAAAGCGATTGCTGATCTATACCTTTTACCGTGCGCCATAGTCGACTCCGATGGTGTGCAAGTGTTATGTATCAGCTCAAACTTGATCGGTTACTTAGCAATCAAGAGCTACTACATGAATCGTCATCAGTTTATGTCAATTTGAGTCGCTTTGTTTTGCCTGAGAAGCCCTCCATTATTCTGGTTGATTGGAGCAATGCGGGTACACAAAACAATCACTGTATTCTGCGTGCCAGCATTGTTACTGAGCGCCGTGGTATGGCCCTCTACCAGTATAGAATGTTCAACTTCTAGTACCATTGCCCTAAAGTACAAAAGTAATTTTTGAAAATGCTTAAGCTGGTCTTGCCGTATGAATGTCGACCAGTGATTGTGACGGACGCCGGTTTTTAAGTCTCCTGGCTCAAAGCTGTAAGAAGCAATGGCTCGCATTATATCAGCCAAGTTCGCTGGCAAGGCCCAACTGAAAACCCAGTATAGCGACGACTTTATGTCGGTATTTATTCAAACCTAATCGCCGTAATAGCCTGCTCCTTTGTGCAATTGAGCTGACTTAAAGGGTAAAGTACCAAACCCATGCGGCGATGGTTGGTAAAAGATCAAAAATTTCTCAAAATGGGCAAAATTCATGCTTACAAAGAGCCGTGGCTGCTGGTTTCTTCGCTTCTCAAAAAACACCAATTCCTAGAGAAAGTTATAAAGCTTCACACTTTGAGAATGCATATAGAAGCAGGGCTTCGCGACTAAAAAAGGGTTAGGTTTGGCTTAGCTTAGATACTGATTTGTACAGAAGACACAAGCTCAGTCGATAAAACATTTTGTTGCTGATGGCGGTATTGGCTCACGATGATGTTAGGTGCTGTGATAGATAAGCAGGAAAAAAACAGGTTCTTTCCAAGCTAACCCAAAAAAAAGTAGGCGAGTTGTTTCATGGGAGTTTGTCGGGTTGCGCCACCGCACCAAACAACCTTTCCAACTGCTATGGCGAGATTTTTTTTAAGGCTTTGCTTATTTCAGGCTAGTGATAGAACGGCAAACTGAAAAATTTAGTTGTAAGAGATGTGCTTGAAATATAATGATTTGTTTTGTGGCGCTTAGTTTTGCTGCCTTAGTTGCAGTTGAAAGTCATAACACAAAAGGGCAAACAACAAAAATTGATACACACTTTATCTATCATCCGCCTCGGGTGGTGGGCAAATGCTAAAAAAAGTGATTCACAATAGTTGACATATAAAGAGTCAGCAACATTGGGTGCTAGATGTCTTATTTAAAGAAGAAGCATGTTAAACCAGTACCTCCACCTAGACAGAAAAATAGCCCTGTTCGGGTGTGTAGTTCATAACTTAGTGAAGCAGCATACGGTCCGTAAAGATTCCATACGCGGTAAGTGTGTTCGGCTAGTTTTGACGCCGAGTTCAGAGAGGTAATTATCTTTGGCAAATCTCGTTAACAAAGTAAGCACTTACCCTGAGGGTAATAGTACTGGGGAAATTGGCTTTTATTAATTCTTTGTTTGGTTTTTATTTACATTTTGTTCTTGGTGTTGTTGATTTGTTTCTTTTTTGGGGTTAAGATGTTTTTGGTTTCTTTTAAGCGGTACTACAATGAAAATAATAACGGGAATAATAATATTTTTATGCCTTTCAGGTTGTTCTATTTATATTTCAGATGAGAATTTTTTCAACCCAAGTGAAAACACTTTGACTCCTTTTTTTAATGTTGAAAATGATTATTACTTTTCTGAACACGAGGTTTATACCAGTGATGGCTATTCATTGAAAGGTGGAAGTTATAAATCTAAAAAAAACAAATACTCAATAATTTATTATGGTGGTAATAATGCTGTTAAGAATAATTACTTAATCCACCTGTATAGTTTAGCTTTAAAATTAAAAGTAAATGTTTATATGTTTGACAGGAGAGGCTATGGGGACTCTGATGGTGTAACATCATCTGAAACGTTATTGGATGATGCTCTGCTGGTCTATGATTATGTATCAAAAAATGAAGATTATATAATAGTTCATGGTCATTCTCTGGGGAGTTTTGAAGCAGCGTTTGTTGCTAAAAGTAGAGATGCTTTTGGAGTTGTTCTTGAGTCGCCAGCTACAAATGCAAAAGATGTTGTTGATGCTACGGTTCCCTGGTATATAGATCTTTTTACTTCAATAACGATTGAAAAAAAACTGGCAGGCTTTGATAACTCAAGAATATCTGCTGAGATTGATGAACCTATCTTAATCTTAGTTGGTAGTGAAGACTCAAATACACCACCTAAGTTTGCTAAAGAAATTTTTGATAATTCTCTTTCAAAATGTAAAGACTTATTTATATTTGAAGGGGCAAATCACAACTCCATACCCCAGCATAAAGACTTTTTAGATGTTTATAAAAAATTTATCTTAAATAACGATAATGAAGGATGTGAATTTTATGGGGGGTAAAAGCTTCTAAGAAATAGCTACTTGGCTAGAAGTGCAAATGCTCATCAGGGTGATGGTGGAAGTAGTGATAGTATAAATTTAGGTTTTATCTTTATAAAATAATATGGCTTTTGGTTTTTCTTTGGTGGAAATGAATTTCAAGTCGTGGCTTGGAATATAGCTCAAGAATGAGTTATTAATATGTTCGGTTAAATCTTGAAAATTATAATTACTAACGTAGTTTTATTTTGGCATGTGGATTTAAAAGTCATTATTTTTATTCAAATGTCATTTTCTTGGTTGTGATTTAGCTGTGAGTTTTTGTTAGATATGGAAAGTAAAATGAAATTAGAAAAGTTAGATACTCGTCTGGAAATGCAAACCGTAATTTTACCTGATGGTACTGCAGTGGATGCGGCTGATGCTGAAGCCGCTTGTGCAGAGAACTGTGGCAGCTGTTCTGGTTCAGAGTGTTTAGTAAGATAATAAATAGAATCTATATTAAATAAGGAAAATAAAATGAAATTAGAAAAGTTAGATACCCGATTAGAGATGCAAACTGTATTTCTTCCTGATGGAACAGCTGTGGATGCGGCCGATGCTGAGGCTGCATGTCAAAAGAACTGTGGTAGTTGTTCTGGTTCAAAGTGTTTAGTAGTTTAATGTAAAAATCATACTAAATTTTAAGGCCTCTCCCTTAAAGTAGGGGGGGCTTTTTTATTTAGTAAGGATGCAGAGGGTTGTTATATGCAATTAACAAAAAGTAATTTCTTTTCGCAAATAGAGGTTACTTTAGAGTCTGATTTAATAAGTGAACAGCAGAGTATAATAAGTGTTTTTGGGGAGCATTTTATTGTGTCTAGAGAGTTAGGGTTATTTATAAATAACTATAACTGTAAAAGCCCTGACTGTTATGATGAAATTGTGAAAATTCTAGATGAGGAAAGTATACAGACAATAAACGAAATTTACGATATTTTCAAGGGGGGGGATCGGGAAGTATTTAAGCCTAAAGGTTTTTTGTTTGCTTTTGATGTTATCAATGCTGAGCTTTCTTCTTTTATTTGTGGTTTTTTAGGTTTTACTTTTAATAAACTTTTCTTTTTGTGTTTTTTATCTATTTTCTCTATAACCCTATATGTAAGCTATAATGATATTTCTTACTTTTTTTTGTATGGTTTTTATGGGTCATCTAACTATATATATGAAGCTTTTATATTGTATTTTCTTAGTGTTATACTTCATGAATTCGGACATGCCTCTGCTTGTAGGAAATTTTCTGGTAAAAGTGGTGGTATTGGTTTTGGTGTTTATTATATTTTTCCAGTTTTGTATGCAAATGTTAACCAAAGTTGGTTGTTGCCAAGAAAGTATAGAATAATTATTGCCCTGTCTGGGGTGTATTATCAGTTGATTTTCCTTGTGCTAGTGATGCTGTTAGGTGAGAAAAGTGAAGAACAATTTTATTACTTAGGTTCATTTTTTATATTGATATCTATTGTATTTACACTTAATCCAATTTTAAAATTCGATGGCTACTGGGCACTACTGGATTGCTTAGGTAAAAAAGAAATGAGAAATTATGTGATATCATCATTGTCTAGTAATAATTCAAGTTATAAGGATCGTTTTTTTTCTTATGCTTATATTTTTATTTCTTTATTATATTCGCTATTTCTTTTTTATTTATCTTATCTTATTGTTTTAGGTTTGTATGAAGCGAGCGTTGATTTAATGGGTTTTTATGGCTCTTATCTTAGTTTTGACTTTGTTTATATTTTGTTTGTTTTTCTGTTTAAGTTTATTTTGTTATTCATTCTAATTTTTTCTATTTATAATCTTGTTTTAAGGTTTCTGGATGTTGTTTATAGTGCATTAAGGAGGGAGCGTGAAGCTTGATATTAATTCTGAGGATTTATTAAAAAAGCTGGGTGTGAAGTATGCAGAAGAAGACTTGTTTCGAGAAAAATTAATTTTTAAAGAAAATTTAAAGAAATGGTGTCCTCCTTTAAAGGGTATAAATAATGATAAGGATAACGTGCTGTTATTTGAGGTTTTTAGTGTGGGTATATTTGGAGTTTTAGAATCTTATATAAGTAGAGGGTTTGATGTTTTTTTGCCGAATACTAAAGAACTGAGTAAAATTTTTAAAGGATTTAAAAATGTTAGTTTTTACAACTATTCTTCTTTTAAAGATCAATGGGAGAAAGTGAGTAGTAGTGTTTTTTTTTATTTTCTTGAGTTTGATTATGGGAAATTAGATTTTACAGAAAAGTTTATATTTAAAGGTGAAGAGTTTCGCATACCATTAACATTTCATGCCATGGTGTCTATAGTAAAAACACATGCATTTTTGTGTGAAAATGAGTCTAAAACTCCATTTTTTGTAGCTGATAAAGTACCATTGGTTGAGGAAATAAATGATAAAATTTTTAAAAAAATATATGGAGATTTTAAAAGTAAATTCAACAAACTTATTTTTATTGATGGGTTATTTAGACAAAGTGTTTTTAATAGGAAAAATCAAGATGTTTTAAACAAAGCGTTGCTTGAAATGTTATTGGATAACTCGCTAGAAAGTGGTGTTGTCAACGAAGAGGAATATAAGAAAATAAACGGTGTGATAAAAAATGACTTCGAAAGTATTTGCTCTTTTTATTAGGTTTTTTTATAAGTTGTCTTATATCTTGGCTATATTATATTTGCCGTTTTGCAAAAGCAGTAAATCGACAAAAAATAACCTAAGGATTTTTTTTGGTTATAGCTCAGAGAGTGAAATTATAAAAAATTTAATTGAGAGGAATAGGTATTTAATATTTAGTAATTTTTTACAAAGTGTGTTACTTTTAGGGCAGTATTTCAGAGATCTAATAATAGAGGAATTGAGTGAAATAAGAGTAGAAGAAAATGTGAAAAGTGTATTAGAAAGTGATTCTCCCATTGTTCTGGCGTTGTCACACTCAGGATATTTTGTTATTGGGTCTTTGAGTGTCTCAGATGTATTAAAAAAACACAACAAAGAATTAACAACCTTTTTTGATTCCGCTTCTGTCAACTCTTTTAACGAATCTTTTGTTAAATTATATAAAAAGGACAAAAGGAAAATAAATATTCTACACAACTCTAAAAGAGATATAATTAAAGCTGTAAACACTTTAAAAGAAGGTGGGTGCGTATCAATGTTTCCTGATGTTTTTAATTTTGATGGGGCTTTTATTACAACAAAGTTTTTCAATAATATATACAGCTCAATGATGGGGACAGCTTTTCTTCAAAATAAATCAAATGCTACAATTGTTATACCTGAGTTCTATTGGGAGAATGGAAAGTTCGTTACTGATTTTAAGGTAGCATTATACTTTGAAAATTTAACTTCAATAAGAACTGTTAATGATAGTGTATTTCAAGAGTTAGAAAATTCCATTAGAGCTAGACCTTTTTTATGGCATTACTTACACAGCATGGATACTTTTTCACATGGCTATTACCCTGAATTATCTGAGCCTGATAAGGTTTTAGATAAGTTAAATAATATTACTTTGCAAAATCAATTTTGGATAAATAGCTGCAGGGAAATTTATAACAAGATAAAATAATAGTGTAGCTGCTTGATAAATGAGCTTTATCTTTATATAGTGAAATAGTAATGAGAGAATTTTTTAAATGCAATATGATTTTTTTTGTTTTTTTTATTGCGGCATGCAGTGAAAAAAAGGTTAACAATCATATAGAAAATAATGAGGTAACCGATTTTGCAATTCCAGTTGAAGTGACCTTTTCTAAAGTTGGCGATGTTGCTAAGTATTACCAAACCACTGCAATTTTAGAAGCAGAGCAAGAAAGTAAAGTGGTTAATAAGGTAACTGGCATGCTTGAATCTGTGCATGCTCAAGAAGGTCAGAGTGTGAGCGCGGGTGACTTACTAGCGCAAATTGACCCGCGTAATTATGAGTTAGATTTTGAACGCGCCAAGATTGATTACGAATCAGCAAAGTCAGAATACAATCGAAGCCAGCCAGTTGACGGTAAACAACTTATTTCTGAAAAAGACTTAGATAAACTTCGCTTTAGAGTGCAAACAACAGAAAATCAACTTGAAGTTGCCAGAATTAAACTGCGCGATAGTAAAGTTGTTTCGCCAATTGACGGCGTTATCGCAAAACGTTCAGTAAAAGCCCATAATATGTTAAGCACATCTGGCAATGAAATGTTCCATGTTGTGTCACTAGACTCACTCATTGGTGTGGTTTACTTACCAGAGTCAGAGCTTAGTAAAGTAAAGCTTGGGCAAGTCGCAAAACTTCATTTTCCTGCAGAGCCAAACCTACAGCTAGAAGCAACTGTTTTGCGTATTGCACCTTTGGTAGACAGCAAGTTGGGCACCTTTAAGGTGACGCTGACGATTGATAATCAAGAGAATATTTTAAAACCGGGGATGTTTGCCCGTGTTGCTTTACTGCTTGATAGCAAGCAAGGCGTTACCTTGGTACCTGAAAACGCCGTGATCAAAAAAGATGGTAAAGCAACTCTGTTCGTTGCACAGAATGACAGAGCTAAAAAGCTTGAAGTGGAAACGGGTTACACACAAGACGGCTGGGTAGAAGTCATTACCCCAATTCCAAATGAAGGTGGCGTTATCACTGTAGGTCAACATGGTCTTAAAGACGATGCATTACTGAAAGTGTTAAATCACGACCAAAGTGCCATCGTGATCAATACTGATGAAGACAAATCTCAACAGCTTTAATCGCGCCAGAAGTAAGGACAGAGTATGAATATTGCTAGGCTTGCGGTAAAGCGCCCGGTAACCATAACCATGTTGGTTTTGGCGGTGATGTTGTTCGGTATGGTGGGGTTTTCACGACTTGTGGTGTCGTTATTACCTGATTTGAGTTACCCAACTTTAACAGTAAGAACAGAAAACCCCGGTGCGGCTCCTGCTGAAATTGAACAACTGATTTCAAAACCAATTGAAGAAGCTGTGGGAGTCGTTAAAGGTATTAGAAAGCTACATTCTATTTCTAAACTGGGACAATCAGATTTAATCATTGAGTTTCAGTGGGGCACTGATATGGATCTGGCCATCATGGAGCTTCGCGAAAAACTCGACATGGTGATGCTACCTGTTGAACTGAGAAAACCCGTTATTTTAAGGTTTAACCCATCTTTAGACCCAATCTTAAGACTAAGTATCTCAGGTGATACACAATCTTACACACAACTAAGATCACTACGTACTTACTCAGAAGAAGAGATAAAACGTGCCCTTGAGCCTATTGATGGGGTTGCTGCAGTCCAACTCAGTGGTGGTTTAGAGCAAGAAGTACAAGTACTCATTGATCAGCAACAAGCCATGCTGCGTGATGTGACCGCTGAGATGATCACTAACCGTATTAAAAACGAAAACATCAATGTGTCGGCCGGTCGCGTTTATGACGGTCAGCAAGAGTTTTTAGTTCGTACCCTTAACCAGTTCACTTATATGGAAGAAATTGGCGATGTCATCATCAAACAAGATGCCGGACAAACGGTTTACTTACGTGATATTGCCACTGTAGTTGATGGTGTAAAAGAACGCCAAGATATCACCCGTGTTAATGGCAATGAAGCAATTGAGATGGCTTTGTACAAAGAGGGCGATGCCAATACAGTGGCTGTGGCCAAACGTGTACAGGCTAAAATAAAACAACTACAGGACGAATTACCAGAAAATGCTGAGCTGAAAATTCTGTCAAATCAGGCTGAGTTTATTGAAAAAGCCATCGATGAAGTAAAGCAAACAGCCATTATTGGTGGTCTACTAGCGATTGTGGTTTTGTATCTTTTCTTAGGTAAGTTTAAACCGACAATCATTATTGCATTGGCTATTCCAACCTCCATCATTGCAACCTTTAACTTGATGTTTGCCAATAACATCAGCCTAAACATTATGTCTTTAGGCGGTATAGCACTGGCGGTTGGTTTATTGGTCGATAACGCTATCGTAGTACTTGAAAACATCTATCGCAAAAAAGAACAAGGGCAAGATGTTGAACAAGCTGCAATCGAAGGCACCAATGAAGTATCGGGCGCTGTAACGGCTTCTACACTGACAACATTGGCAGTATTTGCGCCTTTGGCATTTGTCACAGGTTTTGCTGGAGAGATTTTCAGTGATCAAGCACTAACGGTCACCTTTGCTCTACTTGCCTCATTAATTGTGGCACTGAGCTTTATTCCTATGTTGGCGTCACGACAGTTTTCAATTGCCTCGAGTGATGCAAACCTTGAAGACATTGAAGCTGAAAAGCCAGTAAGAACAGGCATTAAAAAATGGCTTAGCCTGTTATTACTGCCGTTCAAGTTTGTGGCTGTTGTGATCCCGTGTTTTATCGGGCGTTGGATATTACGCCTCATTATGATGCTATCGAAAATCATAGGCTGGTGTACAAGCAAAATTACTTATCCGGCTTATGTTGCATTCAATGGTGTCTATAAAATTTTTGCCAAAGGGTATGACAAGCTACTTAAAGGCGCGATGAAACAGCGCGCATTGGTTATTTCAATTTCGTTAGTTTTTGCCTTGGGTGTCGCAAGTCTATTGCCTAAATTGGGCATGGAACTGATGCCTGAAGTGGCACAAACAGAGCTGACTCTAGAAGTTACACTGCGTCAAGGTACGCGGATTGAACAAACTGACCAACAGCTTAATTTGTTGGCGCGCTCAGTAGTTGATATGCCGGGTGTGGTGCACACTTACAGTATGTCGGGCACAGGTAGCCTGATGATGAGCAGTGCGACACGTGGTGGCTCTCACTGGGGGCAACTGGTTGTTAAAACTGATACACCAGCTCAACTAAGCGCAGTGCAAGACGCGTTACGTGCGCAACTGTCAGGCATGGCTCAAATCAATGCAGAGTTCACGCAAAGTCGCATGTTTGAGCAAGAACGTCCATTAGTTGTGGTCATGAGCGGTTATCAGCTTGATGAGTTAAAACTGTACGCCGATAGATTGGTGTCGCAACTACAACAGCAAAAGCGTTTTGCCGATGTCACAACATCGCTCAGAGCAGGACAACCTGAGCTGAAAATTGAGTTTGATCATCAACGTTTAAGTAGCCTAGGATTAACCGCTGCGGGCATAACTGATATTCTGGCAACCAAAATAGGCGGTAATGTCGCTAGCAAATATAATCTGGATGATCGTCAGGTTGATATTTTGGTTCAAGTCGATCGTGATTCGCGTAACTCAGTGGCGGCGATCCGCGACTTAATCATTCATGGTGAAAATGGTCAGAGTGTGCCGCTGTCAGCGGTTGCAAAAGTCACTGAATCTATTGGCCCGAACGAAATAAACCGGTTAGATCAGGCTCGTGTTGCCATCATTACAGCCTCTGTAAAAGAAGGTGATTTAGCAACAGCGGCGCAGGTTGTGCGCAGTGAAGTGGCATCTTTAGGATTACCTGATCGTATTTATAGTCAAGTGATTGGTCAGAATCAGCAAATGGAAGAAGCCTATTCGTCATTAATGATGGCGCTATTGCTCGCGGTATTCTTGGTTTACTTGGTGATGGCTTCACAGTTTGAGTCATTGTTAAATCCGTTCATCATTTTATTCAGCGTGCCACTGGCGGTACTCGGGTCAATCTTTGGTTTATTTATCACTGGTACCAGCTTAAGTGTGATCACCTTTATTGGCTTGATCATGCTAAGCGGTATTGTAGTAAACAACGCCATTGTATTAATCGACCGTATTAACCAGTTACGCGCGCAAGGTTGTGCGATGTTGGATGCTATTTTAGAGGCGGCCAACTCGCGTCTGCGTCCAATCATCATGACGACCATGACCACGATTTTAGGTTTGTTACCTATGGCGATGGCAACGGGAGAGGGCGCTGAATTACGTGCGCCATTGGCGATTACGGTAATGAGCGGTCTATTAATTGCGACTTTCTTAACATTAATCGTTATTCCTGTTTTATATAGTGTGTTTAACCGTGACCAAGTGCAGGTAAATGAGAACTTAGGTAAGGCGGACTATGAAGCAGGCTAAATCAATCAAAAACCTGACTGCGCTGGCCCTAAAGCGGCCAGTGACCTGCTTTATGCTGATGTTATCAATGATCGTAGCTGGTCTTATGAGCAGTAAGCTTATTCCCCTTGATAGTTGGCCTGCGGTCAATGCGCCTGCCGTGTTTGTAAGAGCATCATACCCAGGCTCAACCCCTGAAGAGATTGAACGCCTTATTACCAAGCCCCTTGAAGAAACTTTGGCAACCATGGGTGGGGTAAACTCAGTCACTTCGCGCACCTCTTCAGGGTGGGCTTCACTTACGCTACAGATGAAATTCTCAACTGACTTAAATGTGGCAATTTTAGAAGCACGCGAAAAGGTAGATCTGGTTCGACACCTTTTACCTGAAGACTTACAGCGCGTAGACGTCATGAAGTTTTCAACCCAAGATATGCCGGTTGTTGAATTAACATTACTCAGTGAAAAATCTTTAAATCGTGACTATGAGTTTTTAGAAAACAACCTAAAAATGCCATTGGAGCGTATTCAAGGCGTAGGGCGCGTAGAGCTTTATTTACGTCAGCCAAGAATTTGGGTGAAACTTGATCCTGACAAACTTGCTATGCATCGCGTTGACATACAGCAAGTGACGCGAGTGCTTCAAGAAGCCAACTTTTTAAAATCTGTGGGTGAAGTTCATACTGATGATTATCGCTATGCGGTGACACCGCAAGGTCAATATCGTGACATCGAAGATATTCGAGCGCAACGCATCAATGAGCGTGTGAAACTCTCTGACATTGCCAACGTGCATTATGCATTGAGTGAGCGCCAATGGCAGCGTCGTGTTGACGGTCAACCAGCTGTCGGCTTAGATATTTTCAGAGAATCGGATTCAAATGTAGTCGATGTGGCAAAGCGCATTCGCGAAACCCTTGATGAAGTGATGCAAAAGCCACAACTGCAGCATATTGATATTCAATATGACAGAGATGATGGTAACAGTGTTGAAGTATCAATTTCTTCATTGTTACAGGCTGGTGCAATCGGGGCGGTATTATCATTCTTTGTACTGTGGTTTTTCTTACGTAACCTTAAACTCACCGGGGTTGTGGTGCTTGCCGTGCCTGTTTCATTAAGTATTTCATTGGCGATTATTTACTTCATGGGTTTCAGCTTAAATATGCTGACATTGATTGGTTTGATCATCGCCATCGGTTTGCTTATTGATAACTCGGTGGTGGTTTGTGAAAGCATCTTGCAACAACGAGCACAAGGTGACTCGGGTAAAGCTGCAGTCATAGAAGGCGTTGATAAAGTCAGTACCGCCATTTTGAGCGCAACACTCACTACAGTGGTGATCTTTTTGCCTTTACTTATGGGTGACAGTAACTTTTTAACCGTGATGTTACAGCAGATAGCAGTGTCTATTTGTGTACCATTAATGGTGTCTTTATTGGTTGCAAAAACCCTGATCCCACTGTGTATGTATCGTGTTTTACCAAACAATGCCAGTGCAAACGAATCTGGCTCAGATAAAGCACAGCAAACGTACCGCAAAGCATTAAATTGGGGCCTTAGCCACCCTAAGCGTGTGGGGGCTTTTTTCTTGATCATGTTTACCAGTGTCATGCTGGCAAAGAGTATGGTTGATAAGAGCTCTAGTGACGCTCAATCACAAAAACGATTGCAGATTTTTTATGAGTTTAAGGGCGAACCTGAGCTTGATAAAAAGCTCGCGTTTTTGCAAAAAATAGAGACTTATTTACTCGATAACAAGCAATCTCTTGGGATTCAAAAACTTTACTCTGGCGTGTATCAAAGAGGCGCATGGTCAAGTATTCGTTTTGTTGAAGACTTGCCAAGACCCATTGAGGATATTAAAAAAGATATCCGTGACAACTTTCCTGAATCAGCGTATGCAAAAGCGTCTTTGCAACGAGAAGCTGGTTCTCGAACGGCGGTGAGTGTTTATCTGTTCGGTCGTTCGACTGCAAAATTAAATGAGTTGGCTGAGCAGCTTATACCTGTGCTTGAAGCCCATCCACATTTTACCGATGTAAAAAACAGTGCTGAGGGCGATGTCTATGAAATGCAGCTGGTGGTAGACAGACAGCGTGCTATGCAGCTGGGAGTTTCGACACAAGAAATTGCCACTAAAATTGGTAATGCTATGCGTGGTCTGAATTTGAAAACGCTGAGAACCCTTGATAAGGGAGAGGTCGAGATCATCGCGGGTTACTATGAACAGGGTGCTATTCCTATGGAAGAACTTAAAAGCTTACCTGTCATGGAATCAAACGGCGCTATTTTAACCTTGCAACAACTGGTAGAAATAGAAACACGCCCAGCACCGCGCACAATTTCACGCAGAGATCGTCAAACTCAGATTTCTATAGGGATGAATATTCAAGATGTCAGTCACAAAGAGGCGGCAAAGTCGCTCAACGAGATGATGAATGCGATCACATTACCGCGAGGTTATTCTTGGAGTTTAGGTCCTAAGTTTGCTGAGCAAGATGAGTCAATGAAAGATATGGCCTTTAATATGATGATCGCGCTGTTCTTGATCTTTATGATCATGGCGGCGTTGTTTGAGTCATTGCTATTACCAATAGCAATTCTAAGTTCGATAGGACTTGGCTTTGTTGGTGTGTATTGGACCTTTGCACTACTTGGTATGGGCTTAGGTGAAACAGGCATGTTAGGCATGTTGGTACTCATGGGTATTGTTGTAAACAATGGCATAGTCTTGATTGACCAAATTAACCGCTTTAAGGGCTCAGCAGAGCACTTACAACAAGCGATTGTTGATGCTTGTTCAACCCGTTTGCGACCCATTTTAATGACAGTGGCAACAACGGTGATTGGCATGTTACCTGTGTTGTTCGATAGCAGCTCAGCAGATTCAGGCGTATTAGATTATAAACTCATGGCGATTGCGATTATCGGTGGATTGATCTTCTCAACCTTAACCAGTTTAGCCTTTGTGCCTTACTGTTATTACCTACTTTATCGTTTAGGTCAGGGCAGTAGTAACCGACTTGCTGAAGCTCGGGCTTATACAAACCATAGGTACCCAAATTAAACTAGCTGTTGAGTTATAAATCTTACGAAACATGAAATGGGCTTAAAGCGCCATTTCAGACTACTGACAATGCCCTAGACTACGGTTTGAGGCTTTGATCTCTTAGAAGCATGGTTTTTCAGAGAGTAACCCATTCTTTAAGACCCACCTCCACAACAACTTGAACTCGAAATGGTGACATTGGATCACCTTGTTCGTAAAATTCATCAACATATCGACTTTGAATTCATTCGAGATGAAGTGGACAGTAGCGATTAACTTAACTGCGGTTGAGAGTGTACCAAGCACCCTAACAGCGGGTAAAACAGACCTACAGTATCAAGTAGACGACACAAATAACGAGGCTTATTTTGAGATAAGCGGTAACACCAATAATAGCAATGTGTCATGTGATTATACTGTGCCAGTAAGAGCAAAAGTTTCAGCAGATGCTTGCGGTGTTTTTCCCGAACAAGCACTGGCAAAAGGTAAGCTTTCAGAGCGAGATTATAATTACTTAACAGAAACTGTTCAGGTACCACTGTTTAGTGCCAGCGACGGCGAGCTAGTAGGGTATTACTCTTGTGCACTTTATAGTGAGTAAGTGGTTAAATTGATTTGCTATCAGTAAATTGAACTTAAACAAAAGTACCCTCAAATTCAACTCTGAAGTGCGATACTCTCTACAAAATTAAGTAGCCAGCGCCATTTCATTGAATACCACGGTGGCTTGAGCCATAATTAGTAATAAAATAAAAAGCTTTTATGCGTTGTAAATAAGAAGTGTTTATAGCCGATAGAGTCAAAGTTGATCCCTTAAATTGCGCAAGTATTAATGTTTTAAAATAAACTACTTAACACAGCTGGCGGGATCTTTTTCAAGGTGTTGGAGTATGAGTTCAACTGCCATAATCGGCACTTTTGTGAAAAGTTAATTAGCGCAATAGGGCTCTTAAAAGAGCCCTATTGCGCAAAAAGTTATAGTGACTTCACTCCCATGTTGTGCAGAGTAAAACTAAAAATATCGGCATATTGGTCAATGATTTTGCTAGTAGGCGTACCAGCACCATGACCTGCGTTAGTTTCGATGCGGATAAGAGTTGGATTATTGCCTGACTGTTTATCTTGTAGTTCAGCAGCAAACTTAAATGAATGTGCTGGTACAACTCGATCGTCGTGGTCGCCTGTTGTTATAAGCGTTGCAGGATAGTGTACTCCTGACTTAACGTTATGAACTGGAGAGTAAGCTTTCAGGTATTTAAACATTTCTTCGCTTTGGTCTGCCGTTCCATAGTCATAAGCCCAACCAGCACCAGCTGTAAAGGTGTGATATCTCAGCATATCGAGTACACCAACAGCTGGTAGCGCTACTTTAAATAGCTCAGGACGTTGAGTCATGACAGCACCCACCAATAAACCACCATTGGAGCCACCATTTACTGCTAGTTTTTCGCTTGAGGTGTAGTCTTTCTCTATTAAGAATTCAGCAGCCGAGATAAAGTCGTCAAAAACATTTTGTTTTTGCAATTGAGTCCCCGCTTTATGCCAAGTTTTGCCATATTCGCCGCCACCACGAATATTGGCCACTGCATAGACACCACCCATCTTAAGCCAAGCCGCTCGTGAAGAGCTGAATGAAGGCGTTAAGCTAACATTGAAGCCGCCATAACCATAGAGAATAGTTGGGTTAGTTCCATCAAGCTCGACCCCTTTTTTATGAGTAATGATCATTGGCACCTTGGTACCGTCCTTTGAAGTGTAAAACACTTGCTTAGACTCATAATTATCTGGTTCAAAGTCTACCTCGGGTTGTTGATAAATATCCGATTGCCCAGTTTTTATATCTAATTTGTATGATGTTGTAGGCGTTTTGTAATTACTAAATGAGTAGTAAAGCACCTCATCGTCACTCTCACCAGCAAAGCCATATGCAGAACCAACGCCTGGCAATTCAATATTGCGAACCAAGTTCCCTCGCTTGTCGAATTGCTTGACTTGAGACACTGCATCTACCATGTAACGGGCAAAAATATATCCACCACCGATACTAGCGGATAGCACGTTTTTCGTTTCAGGAATAAGGTCTTGCCAATTGCTTGGAGTGGGGGCCGCGGCATCAACAGTAACGATTCTTTTATTGGGAGCCTCTAGATTGGTAACTAAAAATAGTTTGCTACCTTTATTATCTAAAACGTAGGTATCGGAATCGGTATTGTCTAAAATAGTGACAAGAGAACTGTTTTGTTTAGTAAGGTCTTTCATAAACAGCTTGTTTCCTGAAGTGGAAACACTAGCTGAAATGAATAAGTATCGTTTGTCTTTTGTCACCTTAGTGCCAACGTAACGATGTTTCTCATCAGCAGTGGAGCCATAGACGATTTTGTCTGACGATTGTGGCGTATTAAGTTTATGATAATAGACTTTGTGCTGATCGGTTTTTGCAGATAATTCACTGCCTTCTGGTTTGTCGTAGCTAGAGTAATAAAATCCTTCATTACCATACCAAGAAATATTACTAAATTTTACATCTACAAGAGTTTCACCTACTTGTTCTTTGGTCTTTGTGTCTAAGACGATAACTTTACGCCAGTCACTCCCCCCTTCTGAGATCTGATAAGCTAACAAAGAACCATCCTCGGTAAAACTTAAACCAGCTAAAGAGGTCGTGCCATCATCACTAAAGGTATTGGGATCGAGAAATACTTCAGGCTCGCCGTCATTGAGCTTGCGATAAAGCACATATTGATTCTGTAGCCCATCATTTTTGAAAAAGTAAGTGTACTCACCTCTTTGAAATGGGGATCCTATTTTTTCATAGTCCATTAAATCGGTTAGTGTCTGTTTTATTTGATCGCGGTAGGGGATACCTTCAAGGTAAGTTGAAGTCACTTTATTTTGATTTTTCACCCATTGAGCTGTTTCTTCGCTCATATCGTCTTCTAGCCAACGATATGGATCAGCTACTTTATTCCCAAAGTATGTGTCAACAACATCTTCTTTTTTGGTTTCTGGGTAATTGATTGGTGCTGGGTGATTATGTGACATTGTCTCTGAGTGCGTTGATTCATTAAAAGTATTGCAACCGGTCAGCGCGAGTGCAACCGATAAGGTTAAAGCTTTTTTGAACATAAAATTTCCTTGAGTTTTATTTTTAATTAATATCAATTTGAACACACAAATAGTTTATGTTTGTAGCGGAGAAATGGTCTATGAGTTCCCTCGTCAAGCCAATGTAAAATCACCTTTATCAATGCAAATAAGATAAAAATTTCTTGCGTCGTGCTTTAGATAAGAACCCGTATCGTTACTAACGAGGCCTTTGGCCCTTCAAATTGATTGAAGCATTAAAGTGATTGGATTTACCTTATCACTAAGGTTAGGTGGCTCAAAATAATATGAGATTATTTAACTTAAATAAAATCATATAGATACTCTTGTTGTTTACAATGGTTCACTGCATTCTCTGGAAAAAGTAAAGGCTAAAGACGCGAGTCTTAAAAATAAAAATCATTTGATTTCAATTGGTTCGCATTTCGCGTGTGACTTTTAGGTTGTTTTAATGTAAATATTTTGTTTTTGTGCTTTACTTAAAGCTCGCCAAGTGATGTGGATGTACATTCCTAAACAGACTTAGGAAGTGGCGAGGAAGTTGATTTGCAACTTACATATTGAATACATAAGGAATAATGTATGAACACTTCAAAGTACAGCCAAAGTGTGCTTGCCATGGCTTTGGCCATGACCACTATGCATGCTCAGGCTGCTCCCATGTCTCATGATGAAAAAGACATTTCGAGTTTTTTTAGTGCTGACACACAAAGAAAGTTTAACCTATATGCTGATACTCAAGATAATCAACTAGTTTGGTATGTGCCCAAAGAAGGGCAAATAGCCATTAATGGTGCTAACACCAGTTCACCCAGACCACGGCTATCTGTGCTATCACGGGTGTCACCATACGGCATTTGGGCAGGCTTAGAGCAAGCGGTGATAGGTGGCGCGTTTGACACTACTGGTAACCGTGGTGCACTGCTGCGGTTAGAGTCGGAAGCTCAGCAGCGGGGCTGGCGTGTAGCACCAGCGCCCGCACAACATGCTAAAACCCGCTTTATGCTTAGCGATATTTATTTCGACAATAGCGGCAGAGCGCATGTTGAGTGTGAGATGGAAACGGGCACGATAAATGGCGTGGAGTTCCAAGTACCAAAGTGCTACGCCCTTGATGATGACGGTAACATGCAGCCAACAGATGTGGTTGCTAGTTTTCAATCCATGGCGCCTGAAGGCTTTTCGTCCACTTCGACCTACATACCATTTCAGTTAGTGACAACGCCAAGTGCGACGCCTGAAATTCGTCAAATCATGATGTCCGGTGCAAACTGGGATGCCAGTATTCAAG
Organism: Pseudoalteromonas 'SMAR'; assembly: GCF_048515945.1. NCBI lineage: Bacteria > Pseudomonadati > Pseudomonadota > Gammaproteobacteria > Alteromonadales > Pseudoalteromonadaceae > Pseudoalteromonas > Pseudoalteromonas 'SMAR'. The sequence goes on along the minus strand of NZ_JBLWMW010000001.1, from coordinate 71,422 downwards.
CAACCACAGATTGGCAGCTCACCACTCATGCCAGAACTCAAATTGCTCGCATTAACATTGATTGGGAACGCGTTTTTCAACAAGCAAGTACATACACCGCGGTGCATTTAAACTCGTGTGTAGAGGCTGAGATCGAAACTTTCTTTAGACGTTTGCTCGATAATCAAAATGGTCAAACGGGCATTACCATCGAATATAAACAGCCAGATGGTAGTTATTCTGAAAACCCCACTAATATTGCCCAGTTTGATCAAGCTGTGCAGTCGTTGTACGAGTCAATTCGCGATGAGTTATTTGTAGAGCTCAGAGACTTTGGTCAGTCACAGTTAGGAAATGTCGATAATGAGCCAAGCGGCGCGGTGTTTACGCTTAGAGCAAATTACGAAAAACTGGTTTTTCGTCGCAATGAGTCAAGGTATTTAACTTGGAATCCTGGCTCTAAGATCAGTAATGCATCGACCAACATGACCATTCAATGTAGTAAAGGCGGCTTTGGTCTCCCGGTTACATGGGATATGGACGACCCAGCGTGTAGAGACATTATTGGACAATAACACAAAGGACAACAAGCTGAGGTAACGCTCAGCTTTATCAAAAAGGAGGTTGTCATGAAACGCATTTTTATTGCAGTGATCGCAGGGTTATTATCATCACAAAATAGTCATGCATTAACATTAGATGATGTGGATTTTAGTGCAAAAATGGAACAAGATGGTTTTGTTTATGCGCCTTTAAAAGGCACTGAAATCAATGCTGGCATTTTTTGGTATACGACATTAAAGCAAGATGTTACTCCACCGACGAGCATTAACCCCTACTTTAATAAAATATCGATACGGGCATATCCGCTAGCACAAGATAATGGCAAGTATACTCATTTTGTAGAGCAAAATAATATTATCGATGAGCGGCAAAACCTTATTCCTACCAATGCACAATTATGCATCGAGACCACGGGGTTAGTCGCTAAGTTAGAAGCGCTAAACCTAAACTATCAATTAGAGAGAAAACCATCCGGTTATCCAAGCCTGTGTTGGCTGAGTATAACCTATTTGAAACCGTCAAACAGTGCCGTTGAAACTCAACTTATGGACTATTTGAATGCAAATAATGTTTTAAACCATTGGTACTCAATTGAAAGCACTCGTTCTGAGCCCGTATATTTAGATGCTCCTCGTATTATCACCGATTTGCTTAATGACAATGCTTTGGTTGCATCTCCTCCAGATCCACTAGACAACAGTGTGGAGTACAGCGGTGATTTATTAGACGTTGCATTTTACTCTAGGAATTCTCCAGCCGAAGCGTTTCGCAGCAACGTAACCCCCGGAGAAAGCTTGTCAGTAAATGATTGGAAACGTTTTATGAAGCTTTTCTCTATCAGGTTTACAGGCGGGGTGGAGGTGAATAGTAATGATGTTGATCAACTCATTGAAATCTTACCGAGCTCTGGTGAAGTTGTGGTTAACGTTGATACCCGAGCTAATCAGTAGCGATGTTGAGCAATTTATATGTTGCACTAATGCTTAGTAGTGCTAGTGCAATGCTAACAAGCGCTGTTGAAGAATGCTTTGGTTGTCACACTGAGGCTCGGGTTGAACCACCGGCTCGTTTTCACAGTGGCTTTGGTCGTTGGAAAGACAACCAATGCTATGGCTGTCACGCTGAAATACATGAAGTAGGGGATAACCTTGTCAATAAGCAGCCCGATCCTAGGTACCTTGCTTTACCAGTTTCAGATGAACGTTTACGCAACTTAGCTAAGCACCCAATGCCATATCTTAAGGCGCCGTTACATCTGGGCTCTGGCAGTGGTGCAAAATATCATGCGCAGGGCTTGGTTAATTACCTGCGGCGGCCAAGCGCTAGTTGCAGTGAAGGAGAGTGTCGAGCCATCAGCATGATGGCTTACCCTGCCATATCGCTTGCTGATATTAAAGTACTTAACCTCGAGTTCAGTTCAGAGCCTGTTAGCCAAGATCTGCGGGTGATCAAAAAAGGCAAGCTACTCTATGAACAGACATGTGCGGCTTGCCATGGCTTCAAAGACGGTGTTGCTCAAGCAAGCATGTCGTTGTATGCAAAAGAGTACTTGTTGCAGTATCAACATTCGGGTAAGTCTCATGTGTCTTACCGTTTATCTCAAGACCAAGCCGCAGCGTTACAGGCATACTTCACCCATTCACGTAATAAGCTCGAAGAGGAAGTCGACTCCAAGCTAACCGCCATTGAACAGCAGTGGTTAAAAATACCCAGCTCCCCATTAAACCGCAGTGAAAGGCAGTATGTTTGGAGGGGAATTTGGAGAGATGGCGGTTGCGTGCATTGTCATGGTATCGAAGGCCGGGCAAAACAAAGGTTTGATACATCTAGCATTGGCTTAGCTGAGTACCTGAAAAATGGCAATGGCAAAAGCCTATATTACCGTTTGAAGATAAGACAAGCCGAGCAAGATGTTGGTATTGGTGCAAGTGTGCCTGGGATGCCAATGACTGGGGCAGCGTTGCACCCCAAAATTATAGAATTAGTTGGCCGCTGGATTAAGAGCGGCTGTAACAATCAACAAGGAAAGAGATTATGTTAATTAGGACTTTAGCAATAGCAATAATGAGTATGGTTTTTTCTGTGACCAGCTTAGCCATACCCATTAGCCCCAGTGTCAAAGACGTTTCTGGCTATTTTTCAATTGCTAGTCAAAACGCATTTCATTTATTTGCTGACTCGGTTAACCCTAACTTGGTTTGGTACATTCCCAAGGTAGCGACAATTGAATTACATAATAGTCGGCCTTCGCTAACCGTGTCATCAGAACAAATTGTATCAGGTCCATTCAGTGGTTTTGATTCTGTGGCTTTTTCTGGACGGTTTAGCTCTTTAAACAGGAATAGCCGCTTTTCTGGTTTGCAAAGTGAAGCTGTGTTGCGGGGTTTTTCTCTTCGGCCTGCAGAAGCCATTGGTGCTAATACACGCGTCATGCTAGCTGGGTTTTTATTGGATAATGAAGGCAAGTTAAAGGTTAACTGCAGCGAAGAAGTTTGGACCACCCCAGGAGGCACGATTGTCGTGCCTGTTTGTAAGGCAAAAACCCAAAGTGGAGAGTGGTTACCTGTGGACTTTCTTAGTGATTTCGAAAGCACGTTGGCGCAACCCGGTAGTATTATTCAAACTTTGCCATTTTCAGGTAAAACCCTGCCAGGTTGGGAAATTATTATTAACAGTATACTGGCGGCAGGCACCAATTGGGATGGGCTTATCCAGTTGGCTATCGAGTGGCAACTACCCACCCATTTAAATGGATTAGATGCCCGATACCAAGTTGACTGGCTGCAACTTGCTAACTTTTTGAGGCCTAAAGTAAGAGTATCAGGCTGGAGGTTATCTTTGCCTGAGGTCAACGCCTTAATTGAGGAAGTTATATCTGAGCGAGCAGGAATAAAAGTAACTTACTTAAAGGACGGCTCTGAAAGTGAAAACGCATTTTCACTAAGTCAAAAAGCAAGAGTTGAAGCGAGTATTGCAGACCGCCTGAAAAAGTATTTATTTACATTAGTGAGCCACCCTGCGGATCTCTCGGTTGCAGATAAAATTCACTTCTTAGATGCGCCAAGAGATGTGTATTTGCCTCCTCGAGAGGAGTTTGAACAGAAGTGGGGCGGCGAAACTATCGATAGGTTTCCTGTTATTCAGCAGCAGTATGAACATAGCTTGCAAAGCAACCAGTTTTGCCAGGAACCTATGTTACAAAGCACCTGCCCAATTCCCCTACCACCGCCAGTTAGACATTTACCAGGCGATCGCCAGGCGCAATACATATTGAAAGCCAATTACTTTTGGTTGGTAGACAACACTACATCTGATTTCAAAATCTACCACACCGACATTGAACAGGCTTCAGCAACCACTTTACTTAATATCGATTGTATTAAAGGAGCAATTGATCAACCGTTAATCTTCGTAAATGAGCCCGCATGCATGTGACTGTAGCGGTATAAGGAAATATTATGAAAATGACAATAAATCTTGTGAAAATATCGACTCTGTGTCTGCTATTGACCGCATGCGGTGGAAGCAGTGATAAGAGTGATATTGATACGCCAGCAGATAACCAAACTCAGTATACTGTGAATATAGATGTTTCCGGTGCTTCGTCTGCGGTTAAGTTCAGCTGGCTCGGGGATAGCTATAACTTAACCAGTACTCAGGTTTTAACAAAAACAGCGGCGACCTACCAGGCCCCGACTTTTGAGCACCCAGAGCACCATGTATGTGAGAACAGTCATGAGCAAATATCAGCAACTGAGTACTCCTACTCTATTAGCTGTGAAGCCGAGACGTTATGGCAATTGACTGTAGATATGGCTGGCTTTGCAGAAGAGGTCTCTTTCGCTTGGTTTGATGAAGAGTACCAAGTTAACAATGAGCAAACCTTGAGTCATTGGTCGTTAGCTTACCAGCCTCCCAGCAACGTCCATTTCAATAATGAACAGTGTGACTTCAGCGAGGAGCAGTTGTCGCCATCTCATTATAATTTAGTTGTTAATTGCACTCCCGATCATGCCATGGTTAAGGTGCCTGAGTCGTTACCTTATGCCGTCACTGTGATGGTGGCGGGAGAGGAGTATGAGTTCCATGAGGCAGGCGAGTTTGAGCTTGATAAACCTTATAATATCAGTGAGTTTGAATTAGTTCGTGTTGCGGGTGCTGCAGAATGTAGCTTAAATAGCAGTGATGAAAATACGTTTCAGTTAAGTTGTTTAGAATATACCTTAATCGATGGCGATAATGGCATCATGCTGCTATTTTCGGATGGCACCACCAGGGCTTTGGCTGGTAGTGAATCAAAGTCGTTAATTTCCCCCATTGTATTTCATGATGATATCGCTTGGTTTGTCAGCTCTGATGGCATTGAACGCATTGATAGTGAAAATACTCTCGTGCTTGGCTCTTTGATTGCACTTGATGGCGCGCTGGACATGGATTTTAGTAAAAGTAATGGCGTTTTGTCAGGGCTAAAGTCTGATGGGCTTTATCGTTATGGCGATAATGGCTGGGTATTACAGCAGCCCTTTGTAAACTTGGATGTGCTGCCAGACTTGTATCGCTCAGGGCCTTTATTGTCGGTTGAGTTAATGGATGAAAACCAGCAAGCACAGATTTATCAACATCACGATAGCAATAGCTCGGGCACATTTACTTTTGATGAGCGCTACCACAAAAGTACCGCGACAGGTGTTTTGCACAACAATGGGGTTGGCTTAATGACATTTTGGACTGAAGATAAGCGCATAGGCTATCAATTAGCTGTGAGTTCAGCTGCACACATCGTGGACTTTATCGAGGCTGATACCAGCTCAAGTATTTGGCAAAATGCAGACGCTGAGCAACAACTGGTCAGGGTATTTTCAGGCGCTTTGCAGCGCTTGGAAGAAACCTCCACTATGAACATAGAGTGGGTTAGCCAGTTTGCAACTCAGGCCAGCGAGGTGGTTGCCATGGGGGAACTGCTATGGTTAGGAAAAATAGAGGCAGATAGTGGCTTTATGATGCTTGAGGAGGTTAGAAATCAGGAAGAGGAATTGCTTGCGCAATTACAGTCACAGACATCATCTTCCGCGTCATTTTATACCCAGTTTCATTTTGTTGACTCTGAACAGACTAAAAGCCTGTTACCCACTGAGGAAAGGCTAGGGTGGACACTGCTTTGGCAAGCCAATAACGAGAGTGCACTTGGTAATATTTATGCTACTGATGGCAGCAAGTTATTGTTATTTAAAACTGGGCAGACGTTGCAGCAGTTGGGTGCATATCAGGTCAATGGCGTTGCTACACGTTTTATAACTATTAGTAATGGCTCTACCTCTGTCATTGTGGAAAAATAATCACGACCGCTGGATTAAAGGGGGTTATGTTTCACCCCCTTTACCATTATTGTTAGCTAGTCGATGAGTAAGCTTTGGTTTCAGCTAAAAATCATAAACTCTAATTGATGCCCGGTACTTAGCAGGCTAAAATAGCCCTTTAGCAATAATCGAGACCGCATCGTGTCTATTACCCGTTCGTTAGTTCAAACTCTGTCTGAGTGCATTGAAAATGTGCTAGAAAGTTCTCCTCATGCCGATAAGGCATTAACACAACTATTGCACAATAATCCTCAATGGCAGCTTGATGAGCGGCAGTATGTGGTCAGTAATTACTATCATATTTTTCGTTTTAAGCGTTTGCTGGAATACGTGCAAGAACAAAATGGCATCAGCCGCGATGGTTTTGGCTATTGGTTAACCGCGCAAGTTGTTACGCAACAAACATTGCCAGAATGGTTAGATACCGAGACTTATGATTTCGATGCGCTAAGTGCATCTATTGAAACTGCTCCTGAGGCGGTGAAATTGTCTATGCCGGACTGGTTGCATGAGATTGCTCAAGCACAGCTTGGTGAACAGTGGTCAGATATTGCTATGGGGCTAAATCAAAGCGCCATTCAATATATTCGTCCTAACACCTTAAAGTGCGATCTTGAAAGCTTGCAACAATCTTTGGCAAAAGAGGGCATTACGGTTTCTCAGGTGCAACTCGATAGCCATATTGCCTTGAAGGTGGAGTCGAACAGTCACTTATTCCGTTCCCAAGCGTTTCAGGCCGGCTGGTTTGAAATGCAGGATGCCGGCTCGCAGCAAATCGCACCATTTTTACAGGTGAAACCTGGTCATAAGGTGGTGGATGCTTGTGCTGGCGCGGGTGGTAAAAGTCTGCACCTAGCCGCGATATTAGAAAATAAAGGCCGCTTATTGTCGCTAGACATACATGAACATAAGCTTGAAACCCTAAAGCAAAGAGCTAAGCGCGCGGGTGTTCATGTAGCTGAAACGAGGGCGATCCAAAACAATAAGACCATCAAGCGCCAAAAAGAGAAATTTGATCGGGTGTTATTAGATGTGCCTTGCTCTGGCCTTGGTGTATTAAAACGTAACCCAGATACTAAGTGGCACTTGAATTCGCAAAATTTAGACACACTTATTGCATTGCAAAGCGATATTTTGCAGCGCTATAGTCAAATGTGTAAGGTGGGCGGCAAGTTAGTGTATGCAACCTGCTCTGTTTTACCTGCAGAGAACGAACAGCAAGTGCAACAGTTTTTAGACCATAATCCCAACTGGCAATTAGAGGCATCGCTGAGTTTATTGCCTGGCATAAACACTGAATTCGATGGCTTCTATGCCGCCCGATTAGTAAAAGTAAGTTAGGACATATTATGAACCCAATCATTGCGTTACTGAAAGAGCATGATATTTCAGATGAGCAAATTCAAACGGTATTTGGCCAGTTAACTGAAAACCCAATGATGGCAATGGGCACCATTCAGCAGCTGGGGATCCCACCGGAAAAGCTGCAACAGTTAATGGCCCTAGTGATGCAAAACCCAGCATTGATCAAAGAAGCCGTGGATGAACTCGGTTTAGACTTTGCCAAGGTTGAGGCGGCAAAAGCGCAGTTAAAGCAATAACTGCCTAGCCACCTTAAGTGCGGAGTAATGGCTCCGCGCTACCAGTCAAATAAGATCTGTTGTAAATCCCACCTCTCTAATACCCCATCAGAGCTAATCGTGGTGAGCACATTGCTATTAGAAAGCTGCAAGTCGTAAACGGTACTGCCAAGGCTTAATTGCGCAATAGGCCAGCTGATTATTTCTTCTCCTGAACTAACCTGCCACAGTGACATATGCGCTTTTGAAGAGCTAGTTAACAGGTATTTATCGTCAGCCACAAAGGTGGCCTCACGGAAAAACTTAAAGCGCTGAATATAGTCTAATGAGGTTAAGTTATCGCCATTCTCAGCGGAAATAATATGTTGATCGGCAAGGGCATCAGAAACAAATAGCTTATCTTCCGCCTGCGATAGCGCAAGGCTTGTGATGCGATGAGGTAAGGCATAATCAAATAGCATTTGCTTGCTGGCAATGTCGACTTTCTTAGCATGGCCATCAAGGGAAGCCGAATAAACCACACTGAGGTCGCGGCTAAATATAAGCTCCGTGATGCTGCTTTCATGTAAGGCTAATTGAGATAAGCTTTGCTGTTTAAGATTCAATAGCTGGGCGCTGCCATCGTTATAACCGAGCATGATGAGGTTTTCATCGGATGACCAAATCACTTTTGTGACACTGATATAACTGTCGCGCTGGGGCAGTGCGAAGGTAGTGAGTTCATCAGAGTAGAGCTGCCAAATGGTGAGCTGTTGATCCGATACACTCAAAATACTGCGTTTTGATGGCGCAATAAAGGCGGCGCGAAAGTATAAGTTAAACTTGCTGCCCTCAATCTGTTTGATAATTTCTTGTGTGCTGTTGTCCCATACTTGCAGTAAATGATCTTCAATCAACAATAATGTCAGCGCGCCGTCATCAGACAGTTGCGCTGCTGAAATAGGTAATTGTGTTAATTGTAGCTGCTGTGTTGGCCTAAACGACTGTTTTTTCCCACATCCTATGACAACTGCTGTGGCTACAATAAGCCATAGTATGACTTTGAAGGTTTTCATAACCACTCCCAACATTTACAGTATTGTCAATGCGTACTGTTATTAATCGACCAACTTTATTATCGGCATTAAACTCAATTGTTAAAGTAATATAAACCCAGATATCTAGTATATCCAACTATTGCCATTCACAGTGACAAGTATAGTTTATAGATATTATTTTATTGCCTTGTTGTTAATTTTTGGTTGATTTCACTTGGTTTGGTTGTTAGATTGCCTCCCGCTTTTGTACCCGAGAGGGGATGGTCAAGAAAGTAATTACTGTTTTGCTGTTGCAGTATTCACTAGCACTGCTAATACCGACAGTAAAAGCTTAGGTTGGAGTGCTAAGGGCAGAATCTTTGTGACGCAATCATAGCCGTTTCAGATGTCTTAAAAACGGGGCATGTTTTTTCTAGTAAAGATGTATTGATAACCGTTGAAGAGCAAGGCTCAGCTGTTTTTGAAACAACCTTTGGCGGTTATCTTAATAACTACTGGCTGCCTTGTGATGGTTACCCTGAACAGTCAAGTCAACTCGTGCGCTGATACTGCTTTGCGCTTAGGTGGCTTTTTAGCACTGCTATATGTAAAACCAAAGGATCAGTTTGTACTGGAGGTGGGGGCTCGTATTGGAGCAAAGTTCACCCTTGTCAAGATAGGCCTTAACACTAATAGGGAGAGACTCTCCTTTTTAACTCAAGAGTAACTTCTATGCGGTTTGCATTCTTTTTTATCATGTCCATGTTGTACTGGCGTAGTCCCAATCACAGCACTGAAATCGGGGTATTCACGCTTATACTTATCTCCCCTGTTTTGGCAGTGCTATTAACAATACTATGTTGCTACGTTTGGGATAAAACATACCAAGAAATGTGCCCACTGGTATTTATGCTGCTACTTTTCGTGAATGTGTTATATAGCCCTGTTCCAGACATTTACTATGTGCAATATAACGCTGTGCTTAGCCTTATAATTTATGCAGGGCTAATGGCCACCTACATTTTTAAAAAACAACAAGCGCTTTGGGTCTCTTTAATCACAGATATGACTGCTACAGCAAAATATGGAATGATATCAGGGACTATTGTTTTTATTATAGAGTTTGTATTATTTCAGCAAATAGAAAGTACTATCTCAATGTTACTTGCTAACCTTGCAGTCTCTTCTCTAGCCTGCTTTATCATTTTAAGCGCTATCACCTTCTGCACTAAACAAAAGAGTGATCAGTAATCCCATCGCAAAGAAGCAGCTCATTTGGTCTGCTTTTGCCAGAATGCTGAGTTGATTTTTTATGTGTTTACTCAACATCTAGCTTTGTCTTTCGCTGTGAGCATTTTGCAATAAAGGCATTAACTGAGTTACTAATATTCCGGGTTGCGCAATCGATGAAATGGCGTCGTGAGGGCAGTCTATACGTTGTTTATGTAGCAAAGGACTTGCTATCACTTGCTCGTAAAAGTAGCGTTCATCGTTAGAAAAGAATGCAGTCGTGGGCACCGTGGGAGTTAAATGCAAATGATCTCTAATGCGCGAGCCAAACACGCAAATACATTGCCTTATGGGTAAATCAGGCATGGCAGCAAGTTGCCACGCCGAGGTAGCGCCAACGCTGAAACCAATGACCACCACAGGCTCTTGAGCGGCTTGTAATGTGGATCGCGCTTTAGCGGTCAAGTTATCAATAGAAGAAACTCGTTTAAAAAACGCATATTGCGATTCATTTGAACGTTTACCCGCTGCTTGTTGCCCATGATATGGAGTGAGGTAGTCAGCTTCAGAACCTAAGCTATCGGTGAATTGGCGAATATAGTCAGTATCGCCATGAATATCAGAGATAACTAAATACTTCATGTAACATTCCCTTTGCCGTACAAAGGGTGATAATGACTAAGGATGAGTTGGCAGTCAAGGTAGAAAAAAGCGAGCCATAGAAACGATAAAAGGGCCATAAAGGCCCTTTGGTGAAGTATCGTTCAGTTAGTGTGGTTACTTTAACCCCTTAAAGCAACCAACCAATTGTTTTGCAACTGCGGCTTATCTCAATAAGTTTCTAAGCTAGCGAGAGGAAGAAACCTGCAATTGCTGCACTCATGAGGTTAGCCATAGACCCTGCTAACACTGCTCTGAGCCCCAGGCGCGCGATATCCTTTCTTCGACTTGGCGCCATACCGCCAAGCCCGCCTAGTAAGATGGCAATCGACGACAAGTTAGCAAACCCACATAACGCAAATGTGACAATGGCTTGTGTGTGTTCACTTAACGCATCGCGATAATTCATATAATCTAGGTAAGCAACGAACTCGTTAACTACCAATTTCTGGCCGATAAAACTACCTGCCGTTACGGCTTCTGACCAAGGCACCCCGAGCATCCAAGCAACAGGAGCAAAGACATAGCCTAAAATTTCTTGCAACGTCAGTGTTGGGTAATCGAATATTCCGCCCACACTGCCTAATAAACCGTTTAACAATGCAATTAACGCCACAAAGGCTAGTAACATAGCACCTACATTCAATGCTAAGTGCATACCACTTGATGCCCCTGATGCCGCAGCATCAATTACGTTAACCGGTTTATCATCACCGCTGTCGACCTCTTCGAGGTTCTCATGCGGTTTTTCGGTTTCTGGCACAATCATTTTGGCCATTAAGAAACCACCTGGAGCGGCCATAAAGCTGGCTGCAATCAGGTACTTTAGCTCTACGCCAATAGCAACATAGCCCGCCATTACGGAGCCCGCTACCGTTGCCAAACCGCCAACCATAACTGCAAACAATTCTGATTGCGTCATCTTTGGAATAAACGGTCTGACTATCAAAGGCGCTTCAGTTTGGCCGACAAAAATGTTGGCAGTAGCTGATAGCGACTCTGGTCGTGACGTTTGCAACAGCTTTTGTAAGCCGCCGCCTAAAATTTTAATAATCCAGTTCATGATGCCAACGTGATATAACACGGCAACAAGCGCTGAGAAGAATACGATCACCGGCAGCACCTGGATCGCAAAAATAAAACCTAACGAGTCTTGTTGAGCCAAAGGCCCAAATAAAAAGCTAATACCGTCATTGGCGTAGCTAATCACTTTCGCAACTGCGCTAGACATTGCAGCTAAGGCATTTTTGCCCGCTTCAATAAAGAGTACAAAGCCACCAATAAGGACTTGCAGTAAAAATGCAACGCCAACGGTGCGCTTATTTATAGCACTGCGGTTTGTTGAAAACGCAAATGCTACGCCTAGGAGCATCATCATGCCCACTAAGCTCATAATTGTTGTCATGCCAATTTCCCGTTATTCTTGTAGCAAATATTTTATTTTACTTTTAATAATATCAATCGCAACGCGATTCATACCACCACGGGTCACAACTAAGTCGGCATTATGCTTTGAAGGCTCGATAAACTGATAAAACATCGGTCTTACCGTCGCCTGATATTGTTCTACCACAGAGGACAGGCTTCTACCCCTGTGCTCTATATCTCTTTGCATACGACGCAGCAAACAAATATCTAAAGGCGTATCAATAAACACCTTTATATCAAACTCTTCACTTAATGCAGGATCACTTAGCAGTAATATCCCCTCTACGATTAATATCTTAGCAGGATTTACTATTCGTGTTTTATCGCTACGTGTATGCTGTCCGTAGTCGTAGGTCGGAACCTCTACAGATTCACCTTGGCGAAGCTTAGTTAAATGCTCGCGTAATAACTCGTGTTCAAACGCATCAGGATGATCGTAATTCGTTTGAGTACGATGCTCTATAGGCAAATGCGATTGATCTTTATAATAGGCGTCCTCTTCGATCACCGCGATAGTGCCCGAGGCCAGCTCGTTAACTAATTCGTTGTAGATCGTTTGACTGAAAAGAGACTTACCAGACGCAGATGCGCCAGCTATAGCTATAATAGTTCGTGTCACTAAAGTTCACACCCAGCAGTTGTTTATGTTGGAAGATCACAATAGCAAAAAAGACACGATTAATCTCTTTTGCCTCGCTTAATGAGCAAATTTAACTGGTTTAGTGTACTCAAAACAGGACTTATGTCCTCTGGAGACATTTTGCAAGATCGACGATTTTCGTGAAACTTATGACTATTTTATGACAGCGGACTTATGTCCTGTACGATTTTTTGAACCAAACATAAAGTAACCAACGCTTGTGGTAATGATGTATTTATAACAAATTTCAGCCACGGCGTATAAGAGAGGTATCTATGGCAAGAGCAATCATTTTAATGGCAGATAGCCTAGGCATTGGCGCAGCACCAGACGCTGAAAAGTTTGGTGATGCAGGTGCTAATACTCTCGCTCATTTATTGCAGGCTTATAAAGAAGAAAAAGGGCAAGCATTAGACTTACCTAACCTAAGTAAGCTTGGCTTAATCGCAGCGTGTGAAGCTGCAGGAAAAAAAGAGTGTGCCGTGGCACAAAATATTGAACCAAGCGCGGCTTGGGGATATGCAAAAGAATTATCAAGTGGTAAAGACACGCCGTCTGGCCACTGGGAGATGGCTGGGGTACCAGTGCTGTTTGATTGGGGTTACTTCCCTAATACTAAGCCATGCTTCCCACAAGAGTTTATTGATGAGTTGTGCAGGCGAGCAGACATCCCAGGTATTTTGGGCAACTGTTATGCTTCGGGCACAACAATTTTAGAACAACTGGGTGAAGAGCACATGCAAAGCGGTAAGCCGATTTGCTACACCTCAGTTGATAGCGTCTTTCAAATAGCCGCTCATGAGCAATCGTTTGGACTTGACAAGCTTTATCAAGTATGTGAAATCGCACGGGCACTGCTTGATGAAATGAATATAGGACGAGTGATTGCGCGGCCATTTATAGGCACCTCGAGTGCCGACTTTATTCGAACCGGTAATCGTAGAGATTACTCGGTGTTGCCACCAGCGCCAACGGTGCTAGATAAACTAGCCAGTGATGGTGGTGAAGTGATCAGCATAGGTAAAATCGCGGATATTTATGCCCATCAAGGCATTACGCAAAAGCACAAGGCACCTGGCTTGCTGAACTTACTGGAAAAAACCAGTGAAGTAATGGCATCGGCACCGGACCATAGTATCGTATTCACTAACTTAGTGGATTTTGACGAGAAGTTTGGTCACCGCAGAAATGCTGTTGGCTACGCCGAAGCGCTGGCACAGTTCGACGCTTTTTTACCAGAGATCATTGCGAAATTGCAAGCAGATGATTTGCTGTTAATTACCGCTGACCATGGTTGCGATCCAACCGCGGAAGGCACTGACCATACGCGCGAATATGTGCCGGTATTGGCATATACCCCGGGTATGGACAATACTCCTTTAGGAGAGAGACAAAGTTTTGCTGACATGGGTCAAACACTTGCCCAGTGGTTTGATTTAGACGCAACAGAATATGGTGAAGGCTTTAAAGCCGCAATTAAGCCAAATTAAAGGAAACATTATGAGCACGCCACACATTAGCGCAAATCCAGGTGATTTTGCAGAAACCGTATTAATGCCAGGAGATCCACTACGCGCAAAATACATTGCAGAAAATTTCTTGGAAGATGCTCGTCAGGTCACTGATGTTCGCAACATGTTTGGATTTACAGGCACCTATAATGGAAAGCCGGTAAGCATCATGGGCTCTGGTATGGGGATCCCATCCATGTCGATTTATGCTCGTGAGCTCATTGTTAGCTTTGGCGTTAAGAACCTTATTCGCATTGGTACCTGTGGTGGTATCAGTCAAGACATTAAAATCCGCGATGTCATTTTTGCACAAGGTGCCAGCACTGATTCAAACGTAAACCGTGCCCGCGTACGTGGTTATGACTTCGCCGCGATTGCTGATTTTGGCTTGCTTGAGAATGGTATTAATGCTGCACGTCGTCTTGGTATTGAAGCAAAGGTTGGTAATGTTTTTACTACTGATACTTTTTATCAAGCCGATGGTGATTTTTACAAAGAATTAGACAAGTTAGGTGTCATGGCGGTAGATATGGAAACCGCTGGTATGTATGGCGTTGCTGCTGAGTATGGCGCTAAAGCAATGGCACTGTTTACTGTCAGTGACCATGTTATTACTGGCGAGGCAACGCCAGCTGAAGAGCGTCAAAGCACCTTCAATGAAATGGTTAAAATTGCACTAGAATCAATTTAGTCCTAGATATAAAAAGTTCCTTGGTAACGTAATCGCAGAGTTTTGGAGACACGCCTAAAACAACGCGAATCACACCCAAAAAAGCCGCTTATGCGGCTTTTTTTTTGCCTGTTACAAAAGTCAGCATAGTGACGTATGTTGCAACTTAACCTCATGGTTTATAATTTAATCTAGCTTTGGGTTTATTTTTTCTCTGCGAGGGTGATGTATCTGCACTATGTTGATAGTGCCAAGAGAGTGAAAACAAGTAGATTAGGGAGTGGCACACTAGATGATAGCAACCATGGTTTTTAGCTTTATGCTTGGGGTAACCAGCCTCAGCAACAGTGTGTTTTTGACTTTAGAAGACCTTGCCAAAAATGACCCTAAACAGGCCGTGCAACTTTACCAACAGACCCTCAAAAGAGAAGACTTATCGCTGGTACAACTTTATCGCTTGCATTATTTAGCCATCAGAGCCAGTGCACAAGTCTATGATAACAAAACCTTAATATCGGCAATCAATGAACTGAAAAAGCCTCAATACAGTGAGCAGGTGAGCGAAAATAAAGCCAAGATCCTTAGTAATATTGGCGTTGCTTATCGTCTACGAGAACAAAACAAAGCAGCCGTTACCTATTACCGCTGTGCCTTAGAGCTGGCTGAAAAGCGCCAATATAAATCGGCGATTAAAATTAATATCGCCATTGCTTATACTCGCATGGGGCAACCTGCTATTGGCTATAACTTACTCACTGGCATTGAGCAACAGTTTTTACCTGACTTTATGCGTGCCGGCCTGAGTACAGCATTGGGCAATGCAGCCACAGCGATTGGCAAGATTGATCAGGCGCTGCAACATTATAATCGCGCCATTGAGCTTTACGCTAATAGCAACAATCAACGCGCCATTAAGCTGGTGAGTTTAAATAGTGCCGGGCTTTACCTGATTAACCGCGACTTAAATGCCTATGAACAGGCTATGGCAACCCTTGCAGACGATGAAGAGATCAATCAAACCAGAGCAAATTACCTGACATGGCTGCGAGAGGTGGCTAAGCAACTGGTGCAGAGTCCAAATAGACAGACTTTAGTGCTTAGCGACACAATGGCAACGGCATTACAACAAGTGGCGTCTGAGACCTTTGCGAATATCGTTAACGCTCATATTGCAGCATTTGATATACCGACTGTTGCAGTGCAAGAGCAAATTCCCGAACGAGATCCTTTACCTCTGAACTTAACGCCACAGTGGTGTCAATAGTGGCACCACTGTAAATCTTTCCCCTTTAAGTGACTGAAGTAAAGCAAATAGTGGTTATCGGCTGTGGTGCCGGGAATACAATAGCAAAGCAGCTGTCTCACCAACATGCCAACTTCATTACTTTATCGTGTTAATCAACCCAAAGGGCTTAAGTTAGCGCGTTAGTACAAATAACAGAATTTGTTGACAAACACGGCCTTTTTGCCATGGTTTAAAGTGCTAACCGCCAGTATTTGATGGTGTAAATAGAATTGGAGGAGGTTATGGCGCAATGGGTGAAAGGTGAAATTGTTGACATCATACATTGGACCGAGACGCTATTCTCAGTCAAAATTAAAGCCGATATTGCACCGTTTAAAGCAGGGCAATACACCAAAATTAGCTTACAGCAACAAGGTAAGCGCGTAGCTCGTGCCTATTCTTTTGTAAATCCACCGCAAAGCGAGCTGTTGGAAATTCTATTGGTGGAAGTGCAAGATGGCCAACTGACTCCGCCATTACACCAACTTAAAGTAGGTGAATACGTTGACATTGCCCATCAAGCAACCGGCTTTTTTACCCTGGATGAAATCCCACCTTGTAACGTTTTATGGATGATAAGTACTGGCACGGCCATAGGGCCTTTTTTGTCTATGTTGGATAGCGAAGATGTCTGGCAGCAGGCTGATAAAGTAATCTTAATCCATGGAGTTAGAACTAATGATGACCTCTGTTACCGCGAAAAATTACAACAGTTAGCACAAAGCCGTGACAATTTTGTCTATCAACCTTTGATCACCCGAGAGCCGCCAGAAGCCGGAGGGTTAGCAGGTAGAGTCACAGACTTAATTGAAAATGGCGTGCTGCTTCAGCATCTTGGCTATGAGCAATTTCCCGATCATAGTCATTTTATGCTCTGTGGCAATCCAGATATGGTCAAGTCTTGTAGTGCACAGCTGCAGCAAATGGGCTATCAACGGCACCGACGGGCCAAGCCTGGACAAATCACCGTAGAGCAATACTGGTAAGGGGTTGTTATGCAGTGGTTAATCTTGTTTTTTGGACTGCTGATAAGTTTTATTGCCAAGGCCGAGCCCATGGTGATCCGAGTAGTGGATGCCGCAACCATTAATACATCGCCACAAAACGCTTACTTTTTGTCGGCATTACGCTTAGCACTGGATAAGTCGCAAACAAAATATGGCGAGTATTGGCTAGAGCCCATCGATGTGCCGATTAATCAACTAAGGCAATTCAAAGAATTAGATAAAGGTAATGTAGACGTTTTTTGGACAGTGGCAACTCCCATGAGGGGCGCACAGGCATTGACGGTCAACATTCCACTGGCTTTTGGCAGCTTTGGCGTCAGAGTATTAGCGCTAAACAATAGCGACCAAGCTGACTTAGCTACTGAGCCCCTTGCAAAGTTAAAGCGCTACCCTGTATTACTAGGCGAAGATTGGCCCGATGTCAGAGTGTTTGAAGAAGCGGGTTTTACCGTGGTAAAAGAAAACAACACTAAGGCAATGTACCACCTGTTAGCACAGCAACGTGGACACCTCTTTCCTCGGGGGGTAATTGAAATACTCCCAGAGCTGACGATGCTAAACCAGCGCCATGTTGGGTTTTTAGCAAAAAGGGTGTTGGTTTATCCGGCGATGGTGACGTTTTACGTGAAAAAGGGCAACTTAGCACTGCACCGGCGCTTACGTTATGGGTTGTCTTTGGCAATGCAAGATGGCAGTTTAGCCAAGCTATTCTATTCCAGTCCATTTATGCAGCAGGCCAAACAGAATATTGAACTGTCAGAGGCTGAAGTACATTACCTCTCCAGCCCCCTTGTTTCAGAGTCGCAATACCCCATAGGCTTAATTAAGCAGCTGCAATCACAGCTGTTGCTGCGACCTAACTATTCACCAAGTCGTTAAAGCTTTGGTTGTCAGCTAAGCTTGCAAAAGCAGGTTCATGTTGTAATTCATTCTTTAAGTTCGGTGCATATTCAAGTGCCATGCGAATGTCGGCCATGGCATCGGCATGCTTGTATAGCATGGCGTAAGCACAAGCTCGCTGCCAGTAGGCATAACCATAATCGCTGTCTATTTCTAACGCTTGGTTACATAAATCAATGGCAGTATTAGTCTCACCGAGTTCTAGTAAGGCATCCGCTTTATACGCAATTGCTTCGACATCTTCCGGTTTACGATTCAATATTTCATCATAAATTTCAATTTTTGAGTTCATGTCACTTTCTAGGTTGGCGCGCATCCACAGTGAATGTACCTCGTTGGTGATGGATATTTTCTTCTGGTTATTGAGAATTTCTTCAGAGCGTTCTCGGAGTTTTTCTTCCAGTAGCAATAACCTTTCTTCATATTCATCGGTGATGGTACCCACACGCTGGCTGACAATATCCTCAACCTTGCTTTTTATATCCCTAAAGGAAGTCCAACCAACAACCACAAGTATGGAAGCGGCGGCGGTGATTAAAAACAGCACATTATTAACGGTATCTGTGGTGTAGGTGATAGCGCGATCGGCTGTTTCTAATTGCGAGTGGCTTATTTTACGCTCAATGTCGGCGCGCAAACGCATTTGGTCTTCTCGTACTGCCTTAAGTTCGTCTAGAATATAGCGTTCAATAAGGGGGCGGTACATGGGCTCTCTCAGATCAGATACTGCTTGTTGTTGCTGAGCTTGAGTGGGTTTTTCATTGGCGCTAGATTGCTGTGCGTTTACTGCAAAACTTAACGCGACGAGTAATATAATAAGTACTATGCTTCTCATATTGGTGGTTTCGAATTTCATTTTATCGTATGGTGCATCAGTTGTTGGCTAAATGCAAAACCTCATCTAAAAACAACTCATTAAGCGGCGCTTTTTTTGCTCTCGTGATGCTGCTGGGGCTGACATTGAGTGCTCGTGCGTGGGCAACCAAACTGTTAGTAGTTACCGAGCAGTGGCGGCCTTACAATTATACCAATGAGCAAGGGGAAATAGTCGGTCGCGCCACCAAAAAGATTAAACAAGTATTAGAGCAAGCCGGGATCGATTACGAAATAAAAATGTACCCTTGGGTGCGTGCCATGAAGGTGGCTCAGTCGCGTCCCAATACCATGATCTATTCAATTTACCGAAACCCAGAACGTGAAGCGCTATTTGAATGGGCATGCCCTTTAATCCGGCCGGTTGGAGTGTACTTTTTTAAACTCGAAGAGCGCGATGATATTGCCATTAATACCATTGAAGATGCCAAACGCTATGTCACTGCGGTGGTGAAAGGCGATTCTTACTACGAACACTTTACAGCTAATGGTTTGCAACCTGGAGTGCATTTAGACGTTTCAGCCCAGCCTGCGCAATTTGCTAAGCTGTTAGTGGCGAAGCGTATTGACCTGCTCGCGGGAACCGAATACACCATGAGTGAAACCATGAAGGCATCAGGATTTGACTACGATATGGTAACGCCGATTTACGAAATTAAAAAAATCACCCAACAGCGTGCCTGTGCTGCATTCAATCTAAATTCCAATCCGAGTATGATTAATAGGTTTAGGCGGGCCTTGGCAGAGCACAACAAAAAATTTGTAGGGCCATAAAAAAGCTAAAGCGCACATAAAGTGCGCTTTAATAGTGCCATCGTGAAGGGGGGATATCCAAGAGTGCGTCTTGTGACTGCACCGTTCAAACCCTTCGATAATAGTAAACGTGGCAAGATTGTATTTGGATCAAAAAAAATTTTAAATTTTTGCGGCTTGTTGTACAACTAAGGCATGGCGCTTGGCCAGGCGTTGATGATCTTTGTCATAACCACCACCGATAACGGTAGCCACAGGAATGCCATGGCGCTGACACATGGATAATACTAAGGCATCGCGCTTAGCTATTCCTAACCAGGAAATATCGAGCTTACCTAAGCTATCTCCTTGCCAGACATCCACACCGGCATCATAGAGAACTAACTCTGGGTTCAAATCACGTATCAAGGACTCTAACGTATGGGCGACAATATCTAGATACTCTGTGTCTGTGAGGCCAATTTCAAGGCCAATGTCTAAGTCACTGCTGTGCTTACGAAAGGGGAAGTTCTTTTCGCAGTGAATGGAACATGTATAGATATAGGGGTGGTGCTTTAGCATCGCCGCCGTGCCATCACCTTGGTGAACATCCAAATCAAATATTAAGACATTATTGACGCGCTGCTGCGCAATCAAGGTAGTGGCTGTATAAGCTAAATCATTCACCATACAAAAGCCTGAACCAAAGTCATAATGGGCATGATGGGTACCGCCAGCAAGGTGGCAAGCAACTCCATGTTGCAATGCCAGCTCGGCGGTTTTAAGGGTACCAAGGGGGGCGGTAAAGGTTCTTGCCATTAAGGGTTCTGACCAAGGTAACCCGATCCTGCGCATGGTTTTGGAGTCAAGTTGGTTACGCCATAAATCCCACAAATACTGCTCACAATGAACCGTCTCTAATGGTGTTGGTGAGCCAACCTCGGGTTTGTAAAGGTTGTTATGGACGAGCCCTAGTTGCTGCACTTCTTGAAACAAGCGCGCAAACTTACTCATAACAAAGCGATGGTTAGGATCAAAACTAAATGAATAGTTTGGATGGTATACCAAAGGCAGGTTTGGGTTCGCTGAAACCACTTTATTCCTCAACTGATGCAGGGAGCACGGTTGGTGCCAGTGTAGCAATGGCAATATCGGTTAGGCAACTTGGCCTGTTACCTTGTTATGGGGTGATGTCGCTTGAGTACATTTGCGGTACTAGGTTTGTGGTAACGTATTTCGTGTCCTATCTTTAGCTGTAATAAACTGTTCATAATAAAGGATTTCGGGCATGAAAAGCGTTAAAGCGAAGTTACTTACGGCCGTTAGCAGTGGCTTAGTTGTGCTACTGGTGGCTGCTATTTCGACGGTGTTTGTATTAAAACAAGTGGCAAAGCAATACGATGATTTGATCAGTAAAGAGTTGGCCGCCCGCGAGCAAGTCAATTTAGTGCTCGAAGACTTTAAGACGCAAGTACAAGAGTGGAAGAATGTGTTGTTGCGTGGCAGTAATGCTGAACAGTTAAATAAATACTGGCAGCGCTTTGAAAGCAAAGAAGCCAGTGTGCAATCGCAGCTTACGCAGTTGTTACAGCGCTACGCTTTACCGCCAAGGCTGGAAAACGAGATCCAGTCTTTTCAACAAGAGCATCAGCAGCTCGGCGACAGGTATCGGCAAGGCTTAGAGCGCTTTAAACAGTCAAACTTTGATGCTCGTTTGGCGGATCAAGCTGTAAGTGGAATTGACCGTCGCTCGAGTCAATATTTGCTGCAAATAAATCAACAAATAAATGACTTGGTCAACAGCCGCGACGCCGAAATCACCAAATTTAAGTTAACGGTAATCAATTGGAGTATTGCTGCACTTATTATTATTGCGCTTATCACTCTCGCTTTACTAACCTGGTATATGCAAAAGTTGATCACAAAGCCGATAAACGAGGCTTCAAGCACTGCCAAAGCCATTGCTAATGGCCGCTTTGATAATACTATTGCCGTCACCAGTGACGATGAAGTTGGAGATCTACTAGCCAATTTAAATAAAATGCAAGACAGTTTGCGCGAGGCCACTGAACGCCTTGAGCAGCAGGCCGCTGAAAGTCTACGTTTGCGCTATGCGCTGGATAATGTCGCGGTGCCCGTATTGGTGGTTAATGATGATAACCAGGTAATATACATTAATGAGCGATGTGAGAAGTTAGTTGCTAAGTATCATCAAGCGTTATCGCTGCCCTCATCACTGCTAAATCAACCACTTCCTCAGGCCGTTGTAGACAGTAATACCCAGCTGAGTAAGTCGAATACTTTGACGACCCCGCTACAGTGGCTCTGGCACAATAATGGGGTAACCCTTGAAGTGATCGCAAGCCCAGTAAGCGATGACTCAGGTGTAAGGCTTGGCACCGTATTTGAGTTCGAAGACTTAACTCTTGAAAAGCAAGCGCAGCAACAGGTGGAAGGGCTCATTGCGGCTGCAGCCGATGGCCGCTTAAGTGAGAGAATAGATACCACGCATTATCAAGGTTCCATGGCTGTTATTGCCACTGGGTTAAATCAGCTATTAGAAGCCGTTGAATCACCCATTGAACAAACCAAAAATTATTTAGCTCAGCTGGCTAAAGGAGACATACCAGATGCCATCAACGGTGACTTTAAAGGCGAGTTTAAAGAAATAAAGCAGGCACTTGAGCAAGCCACCGCAGCACTTAATTTATTGTTAGATGATACCTCTAGTCTGGTTACCGCAGCCAGTGAAGGAAAACTTTCACAACGTGCCGATACCAGCAAACATCGCGGCGAATTTCGCAAAATCATTGTCGGTGTTAATGCAACCTTAGATGCACTGAGTGCACCTATTACGCTAACCACAGCTTGCCTAGACAGTTTGGCTAAAGGAGAGCAGCCGGAGCTCAGTAGTGAGGGCTACAAAGGCGACTTTAGGTATATTTATGACAGCTTACAGCTATGTTTAACCGCGATAAATAATATGGCTGCTGACACGGCTGTTTTGGCTCAGGCCGCTAATGATGGTGACTTACATCAGCGCGCAGAAGTGAGCAAACATAAGGGGGCTTACCGCAAAATTATTGCTGCCATGAATAACACCCTTGACTCCATTGAGGCGCCACTCAAAGACTGTATGCATGTGATGGAGGGGTTGTCGCAGGGAGATTTAACTCGACAAGTCAGTCGGAATTACAATGGTGATTTTGCCTTATTGAAGCAGTCAGTGAACAGCAGTGTCGGTAAACTGGCTGAGATGATGCAACAATTGATGGCGATGGCGGAGTCCATCACGGTGTCGGTGCAACAAATTACCTCTGGCATAGAAGAGCTGAGTGAGCGCTCGTCATCACAAGCCGCTTCAGTAGAGGAAACTCGCGTTTCAATTGGCGAAATATCGGAAACCGTTCATTCTAACGCCACTAATGCCAAAGCCGCCGAACAGTTATCGGTAGAAGTGAACCAACAGGCAACACAGGGCGGAGAGGCGGTCAGCTCGACGATTGCGGCCATGGACGAGATCACCCGTAGTGCCAGAGAAATTCAAACCGTTATTGAGGTCATAGACTCCATTGCTTTTCAAACCAACCTATTGGCATTAAATGCTTCGGTTGAGGCCGCTCGGGCAGGGGATAAGGGCAAAGGCTTTGCGGTGGTGGCTTCAGAGGTGAGGGAGCTGGCATTAAAAAGTGCCAGCGCGTCTAAAGACATCGCAGCACTGCTTTCTAGAAGCGATGTTAAAGTGGAGCAAGGAGCCAAGCTTGCAGCCGAATCTGGAAAAACGTTAAACACCATTATAGCCAGTGTAAGTACTCTGGCATCGCAGGTACAAACCATTGCTGATGCCAGCGATACTCAATCCAGTGGTATTGCACAAATTAATTTGGCCATTAAGCAAATTGATGAAATCACGCAAAAGAACAATACTCTAGTGGAAATGACCAATGCCTCCGGGATCACTTTGCTCACCAAAGCCAATGAGCTTAGGGAAATGGTCGAACAGTTTGATACCGGTAAAGCTAACAACAACTCGTTACAAGTGGTGAGTAATAGCTAAACTCATGGCAGCAAGCTGAATAGCAATTGGAGAGTTACATACAAATAAATGGTGTGTTATGGGGTGAGGTTAAAAAGTAATCATTCAATAGTGCAATTTATTGTATTAGGCTGTATGTTTAATAGGAACTTCAAAAAAGGAAAATTTATATGAGTTTTAGAAGCTTAGTCGTTTTTATTATGGCAACTTTAATGAGTTTTTTTAGCCATTCGATGACATTAACGCAATTACATCAAATCGATAAAGGTAAATTTATCGTTATTGGTGAAATGCAGTCGGATCCAGTCGTCCAGATTACCTTAAAGAGGAACAAACGCGGTGAGCTTAAACAGCTTGATAAGAGTAGGGTAACCTGGAGTAAAGCCACGCATGGTTTGGTAATTGAGCTCGATTCCCCCTTTATACTTCATGAATTCAATGAGCAAGGGATAAATTACAGAGCAGAAGTATATCAGTTGGATGTAATTCCAAATACATCAGCAGGTGATAATGTAGCCTATGTTTTTAAGCAAAGGGTTATACGCACAGACACCAAAGAGGTATTAGAGACGCGTTCGCAAAGACACCAAGGCCAACTTTTAGATAAGACTCAATTGGATAACTGGAATTTGGATTTAACGGCAGGTACATGGTCGATACCTCAGGTAGATTACATTGCTTATCCAGATGCTAAAATCGATGCCATGGCCTCAGCCGAGGCGACTTTCTTTGCAGGTGGCAGAGGGCTGATGTACCACCATGATCAGCATATTAGTGAGTTCAAGTGGCGAATTAAAGGTAATCGTCTCATAGTAATGTATGGTCGTGATAATACGAAACATATTCTCCAGCTTCAGATCATAAAAGCGATAGCAGACAAGGGATGGCAAGTGGTAATGGATGCTCGCAGTGATGATGGTGCGCCATTTATTCGCAGTGGCTTTATGCTTAAACACCAAGGCTTGTACTTTGATTATGATAATACGGTGGGGAGTTGGCACGCCAATAACGTTCAGTATGACTACTATCAGGATCACCTATACGTACCTAATGTTGCGCATCCAGGAAGTAAATGGGCGTTTACTTCTACAGGTGAAATCACGCGGGAAAAGTTGGTGCACCCTGTGCTTGGTACTGTAGCAACATGTCCTGATAATAGTTGTTATGTGTCCTGCGAGTTTAAATTGAAGTTACTAGCCACTGAGGGTGATGTATTGTATGTTCGTCAGACAATGAATGCTGAACTTGAGCCCCAAGGAGCCCTGTATCCTATGGGTCGCTGGATTTTGAAGTTTGACTTCGAGCCTCGCAATGGTGTGCAAGAGTTTAGTCATAGTTGGTTGAATAATAACAGAATTATAATTGAAGAAGATGGAGAGTCTAACGCGTACTTCTTTATGGCAATGCCCAATGCTCAGGGAGAGCTAGATTACTTATTCGCAAAAGGCCAGCCAAACAACATTCAGGGTCACTTTTCTGTGGTAGCAGGTAAACTGCATTTAGATACCCGGTTTGGCACGCAAATATATGAAATAGAAGAATTTAATCGTGATTCTTTAGATGTTTGTCGTTATCAAGCCGGAGCGGATTGCAGTGAAGGCAGTAAAATGACAATGCGACTAAATATTGGCTTACAATAATACTGTAAGCCAATTTAAATACCTCTTAGAGTGGCTGCCTTTTGCTTTAGCCACTCCAAAGCTTAGCCTTTATACACTAGATGTGACAATAACTCGTATGTTGCTTTGATACGTTTGATGGATTGCCTCTTTGGTTTTCAAAAAGCATCCAGCGGCCCAAATAAATCAAGCCCCTGAAAGCCATCCGCCATAAAAGAGACTTGCTTTCTAGTCATGTTCCTTCCCTACTCTGTTACCTTACTTAAAAGCCTACCGCAAAAAGGCATGGCAGATAGCGCTTTTTTTCGACAAAAAAAGACATGGATTATCAAAGGCAATGAGCTAAAAAAGACAAGCAATGAATAAAGACGAAACTAACATTAAAAAGTAGCAAAATATTAACAATTCCTCGTTAGCTTTTGTCCCTTAATGGAAAACTTGCAAGGATAGCGACACAGTTCACTTACCGAGGAAAACGATGAAATTTGCATTATTACCGCTCATTCTTGCGAGCACTGTTGCAGCTGCAGAACCCGAAGTACACTATCAAAAGTGTCAATCAAGCTTTAGCTATCTTGGAGCTCAGTATCAAGGAACAACAGATAAAAATAACTCAGGTTCACAGTGGTGCTACTTAGAACAAACCATAGATGGTGCAACTTGGGGCCATGTGCGCAGCGAAACCATTCCTGAATTTAAGACGGTTTCAGGTAAAACGTGCCAAGCCCCCTCCACATATTAGGGTGAAGCTTTTTATGGTTGTACTACTAAAAACCATTCTGCGCCTTGGTGCTATCTGCCGAGCGGTGATTGGGAAGAGTGTGCGCCTGTGGCAAAGCCTAAGCTCCTTTCTCATACGCCCCCGAAGCAAAGTAAACGTGTAGATAGAGTCGCGCTAGGTTCGTGCTTTAAAACGAAAGGAGACATGCCGGCAGCGCTAGCTAAGCTGATAAGCCAGCAACCAGACTTATTTTTATGGCTAGGTGATAATATTTACGCTGACACCACTGACATGAAGGTAATGCGGCAAAAATATGATGATAAAAAACGTAATACTGAGTATCAGAAACTCTTAGCTGCCAAAATTCCAGTGATGGCTACTTGGGATGATCATGATTACGGTTGGAATAATGAAGGTAAGCATTACCCCGAGCGCGAGAATGCGCAAAAAGAGTTCTTGCGTCATTTTGATGTTGCTAGCGACGACCCGCGACATAATGGTCGTGAAGGAATTTATACAGCCAAAATGCTCGGTGGCAGCGGTGAAAGAACACATGTTATTACCCTAGATACCCGTTACTTTCGCTCTCCAACGTTCGCCAAATATGGTGAGTGTGAAGGCGCCTCAAGTACCATGTTAGGACAAGAACAGTGGCAGTGGTTAGAGCAGGAATTACAAAAGCCCTCGGAGATAAAGCTTATTGCCAGTGGCATTCAAGTGTTACCGCCACTACATCAAGGACGCAATAAAAGTAGTTATTGCGCGTATGCTGATGGTAAACAATTTGAGCAAGCCATAGCAAATCTTAATGAAAATGAGATGTCTGGTACCAGTTACGAGTCCTGGGCTGAAATACCACAGCAACGCGAGCGCTTACTGCGCTTGGTTCAGCAATCAGTCAATGATGGCAAAACCAAAGCCGTGATTTTTTTATCTGGAGATCAGCACTGGGGAGAGCTTCTAGAAAAGCAAATACCTGCCAGCAAAGAACATGGCAACGCCGTAAAAGTATTCGAGGTAACCGCGTCTGGCTTTGGTCAGAATTGGCCTTATCATATTGAAAACCCTTTAAGGCTGCCAATTTATGCCGACCATCAAGGCGATAAGGTATATGAACAGCAGTGTCAGTTGCCCTTTAACTATGCTGGTGTTACCTATCATGGCTGCATTAGTCGCGATCATGACCAGCCTTGGTGCTATACAGAACTAGATGATAAGCAAAATGGGGTAGCGGGAAAGTGGGGTAACTGTGCACCTAGCGGCGCCTCAATACCAACCGGTAAGGTAGGAACTATCAGTGAAAATATTACTGCACTGACGACTTCCAACCGCCACTTGATTAATAAGTCTGGGAGTAACTATGGTCTGATTGACATAGATTGACATAGATTGGCAAAATCGCGAGATAAAACTAGCTATAGAAACAGCAAACGAAGAAGCCGTCTCTACGATTATTAAGTTTTAATTATATGTGGGCATAAAGCTCGGTGTTTATTGATATTGAGTTTTATGCTGCATTCTCTGCCAAACTTGGCTAAGATAAAATTTACCGCAAACAAATTAAAAGGATAGTTAATTTGAAAGCCATTATGATGATGTGCTTAGCTTTGCTGCTAAGTGCGCTTACGTTCGATGCCGTCGGATTCAAATACCTGTTTTTCTCCGAACCATTTGACCTTGGAAAGTTACTGATATCACTGAGTGTGATTGGCTTTTACTCATTTATTTTGGTGCTCATAGAGCAATACTTTTTTGTTTCTAAGCCCACTCTTAGACGCCGTGGAAGGCTAAGACGGAAGCGCTCAAGTTGAACGCTGCTAGCAAAAGTAAAGCCAAGCCCTCATGAAAAGTGTTCCAACGGACTATTTGTTGTCTACACTGAGAAGAACTCTTTATTGTAATAAGTAACCACTATGCCTAGAGGGTATTAGTGCTTTCTGGAGATGAATATGGATTTACTGAGAATCATCATTGCTATTCTGTTGCCGCCTTTGGGTGTATTTCTTCAAGTTGGCTTGGGCGGTGCATTTTGGCTCAATATCTTATTGACTTTATTAGGGTATATACCTGGAATAGTCCATGCCGTTTGGATTATCGCTAAGCGTTAGCAAGGTGGGGTTAACCATAACAAGTCTGGTCTAAACCAAATGGTAAGGTATTTTGAGCGCTCAGATTAAGCGATTAGCAGTAAGGTTTTGTGCGAGGCTTTTGAGTGTCTGAGGTCACTAAAGTAAGCTGTGACACCCAAGGCTTGGCCATTGATGCAATAAAAAGCTTGCTTGGTTTGTCTGAAGCGGATGTTCAGCACTTGGTCGTCAGATCAATGTCAGGTGGAATTAGTAACAATAACTTTCTAATTACCCTGAAAAACAACGCACAATGGGTAGTAAAGTTATCCAAAGGGTATCTTAGTCACGGCTTACAAAAGGAAGCGCAAGCCTATAAATTACTGGCCAATACCAGCCAAGGGCTGGATGCACGTTTTGAGGAAAAATCGCTTGTTGGTCACTCAGGGGCATTATTGCTTCAGCACGTTAGCGGTCAGACACTTAATCAGTGGCAGCAAGTTCCACTGTCAGCGCTGACAAAAGCGCTGAAATCGGTACATGGTGTGATGGCCGGTACTGCTGGAAGCCTCCTTCACCCCAGAGATGTTAACCTAAACCCGGCACTAACACTGGAAAAAAGCTGGCGTTATTTTTCTCGCTCTAATGCGCTACAAGACAAGCAGCTTCTCAATATCAAAGCTCGCATTGCCGCCATATTGTCGCAACATCAAAAGCATTTTGCTGTTATCTCACCATTTTCAATGGTTCATGGTGATGTTCACCCGAATAATTTGATCTTAAACTCTGACAATACCTTGCAGCTGATTGATTGGGAGCGAGCTCATTTTGGCGACCCTGCTTTTGATTTAGTGGCCATTAACTGGCATGCCAGCAAAAGCATTATTGATAAAAAGGTACAGGAGCGGTTGATCAACTGCTATAGCAATAACCCTACGACCCAAGCTGAACTGCAATTGCGCGCTAACTGTTGGGGCTTATTTCGCTTGCTAACGGACTATCTATTTCTATCTCAACATCAGTTACTGCCGCACAAGCGTGAACAGTTTTTTGCTGAAATTACAGAGCACATAAATGGCTTTTGCTAATACCGATTTAACTTATACTGCTAGCTGGTGGAACCACATGGTGATAGCAACAAAGTGCCGTGATTAATTTGCCACAGTGGCTGTTGGCAGAAATACCATAGTGCTTTTTAGTTGTTACCTTATTTATCCCTGATCTGCACATCGTTTGATTCTGACCAGAGTCTTAGCTGCTCCAAAATGTGTAAGGCTGAGCGACCAAATTCCGTTAACTCATAGGTAACGGCAATGGGCCTGTCACTAATCACTTTACGGATCACCATACCTTCTTCTTCCAACTCTTTTAAACGTTGATCCACCATTTTTTTGGTGGCGCCACCTAGCATTCTGGTTAAGTCATTGAATCGCACTGGCTCATCTTTTAAATGGTAAATAATAGAGCCTTTCCACTTGCCGCCAATGAGTCGCATGCCTTTTTCAATGGCACAAGGTTCCATACACGCGTTATAGACTTTTTTTCTGCCTTTACTATCTGTTTTTATTGAACTTTCCATAAAAAACTCGCTTATGTCTACAAGGTTACTAAAAGTATACTAATTGAACATTGCTGTAAGGTATCTAAAATATACCACAGTCAAGGTGAGCTAGAAAATGCTTCTCGGCATCAAGTAGTAATGATTTTATTATAGGATTTTCCAATGAACATAAGCGACTCGAAAAATGTACTTATCATTAATGCTCACCAGTATTACCCATTCTCAGAGGGCAAATTAAATGCCGCATTTGTAGATAAAGCGGTCACTCTATTGCAGGGTAAAGGATATAACACTCGCGTTGTCACAATGAAAGACGACTATGACGTTGATGAACAGCTAGCTCATCATCAGTGGGCCGATATTATCTTACTGCAGTCACCAGTGAATTGGATGGGGGTGCCCTGGTCATTCAAAAAGTATATGGATGAAGTGTATACCGCTGGTATGGCTGGGGCCTTATGTGACGGCGATGGCCGCAAAGAGGCGGCACCAAAGCAAAACTATGGCACAGGCGGCAGTCTAACGAACACCAAATACATGTTATCACTGACCTTTAATGCCCCTGCAGAAGCGTTTAACGATAACAGTGAGTTTTTTGCCGGCAAGTCGGTTGATGATTTGTTGTTCCCGATGCATATGAACTTTAAGTTTTTTGGTATGACAGCGATGACGACGTTCGCCAGCTTTGATGTGATGAAAAACGCAGATGTGGAGCGTGATTTTAAACGTTTTACTGCACACATAAACCAGCACTTTTAAGGCCAGTGGCAACAGCTCCCGTCCGCAAAGCGGTGGTTATACGATGCGGCATAACCACTCGAAACAATCAGTAAAGAACCTTGGTGATAAAACTATCACCACAATCAATGTGAACAAAAATAGTAAGGAATAGTGATGACACAGGAAAAAATACGTATAGATATTGTTTCAGATGTGGTTTGTCCTTGGTGCGCTATTGGCTACTGGCGCTTAAAAAAGGCGATAGCAACGTGTGCTGTTGAACACCTTGTAAACGTGGTTTGGCATCCTTTTGAGCTGAACCCTAACATGGCAGAGTCGGGTGAAAACCTCAGAGCACATTTGGCGCAAAAGTATGGCACCACACTTGAGGGCAGTATTCGTGCTCGGGCTATGTTAACGGCAGAAGGTAAAAAAGTAGGCTTTACATTTAACTACTTTGATGAAATGAAAATGCTCAATACCCACCCATGCCATCAATTACTGTATTGGGCCAAAGAAGTAGGGTTACAAACTCAATTGGCAGAAGCTCTTTTTGCACACTTCTTTAGTGACCGCGGTGAATTTAGTCATGATGAATTAGTGGCGGTAGCTACTCAGGTCGGATTAGATGCCTCCGAGGCCAGCGATATATTGACTCACAACCAATACAGCGACACGGTAAAGCAATATGAACAAGAGTGGCGAACAAAAGGAGTGCAGGGTGTACCTTTGTTCATTTTTAACGGTGAAAACGTGTTATCTGGAGCGCAAGAAGTTGCTACGTTTGAACAGGTGTTGAAACAACTTTGTAATGAGTAAACATGATTTTAGGCGCAGAGAAAAGCATCTCGAGCTTGTGTGTTAATTTGTTATAAGATAACATACCGTTAAGTTATAGTATAACAAATCAAAAGGTAGGACTTATTCATGCATTTTAAAGGTCAATTATTAGCAGTGACCATTTCTGCGCTTTTACTGAGTGCCTGTGGCGGCACCGAGCACACCATCGTTAAAATGGATCCCCCTAGCCAAGAAACAGGTGAAGGCGATCACGACCATCATGACGACCACGATGATCATCATGATGAAGGTGTGACCGATGTCAATGGTCGACTACTGGTTACAAGTGCACAAAGTAATGTTGTCAACCTTTACTCAACGGCAGATAAGTCATTGCTTGATGCGATTGGCACAACCAGCTACCCACAGTACGTATATGGTTCTGAAAATCATCGTTATGCTATTTTGGTTCAGCGTGATCAAGGCTTAGTGGAATTTGTTGATAGTGGCCTATACCAAGAGCCCCATGGCGATCACTTCCATGCTCATGAAGAAGCACCAACGCTTACTGATTTTCATCTTGAAACAGTAAAACCAACCCATGTTACGGTGGCAGAGTCGGGCATTGCTATTTTCTCTGATGGCGATAAAGACAGCGCACAAAGCGCGGGTGCTGCAATGTTCAGTGAAGCCCACATTAGCGGTGAAAAAACCGAAGTAGCTCAGTTACACTACGACACCTACATGCATGGCGCAGCGCAAGCGCGAGGTGAGTTTTTAATTAGCACCATTAGAAACCCTGAAACTGAATCAACTTTGCCGAGTGAAATTGGCCTTTATCATGCCCATGGCGATCATTTCCATCAAGAACAAGTATTTGATATCACTTGTCCAGCACTTCACGGCAGTGCCCAGAATGAAGCGGTTGTAGCCTTTGGTTGTGGCGATGGCGTGGCATTGATCACCCAGCAAGGTGAAAGCTTTACTGCAACTAAGCTTGCCAACCCAGAATTTTTTGCTGAAGGACAGCGAGTCGGAACATTAAAAGGCCACCACGAAGTGGAACAACTGCTTGCCTCAGCCCGCAATGATGTACTGACTATCGAGCCACAATCAGGCCACATAGAAAAGCTAGAGTGGCAAGCAACAGAAAACTATCGCTTGGCAAGTTTTGGCTTTAGCCATGGCGGTGAGCATGTGGTGATCCTAGACACCGCAGGTAAGCTCAGCGTTTTCGAGGCGCATGACCACGATGGCGAGCAACACTGGGAAATGGCAGGTGAAGTACAAGTGAGCACGGAAGATCTTGCGAATATGCCAGAAGATCATGGCTTCCAGCTGACTTATTCACAAACGGAGCAAGCCGTTTATGTTTCCGATCCCATTGCTCAGCAAATTAAAAAGTTTGACTTAGAGCAGGCCGCTTTAGTTGACACCATTGAGTTGGATTATGTGCCAGCTAAGCTTGTGTGGCTTGGTATTGCGGCAGCTGAGGAGCACGACCACGACCATTAACCCTAATTGATACTGGTTCTAAATAGCTTGAAATATCACTGTAGATAGTGGTTTTGCCACCTTAGTTACGCTAAGGTGGCTTTTTTTATTTTGAGATGTGGTTGTTAGTTGCATTATTAAGGGGATTGCCATAGATGAAAATAAGAGCCGCCACCAGTGCAGATATTGAGGCGCTTAGAGCACTAGAACAACAAGTTGTTGCAGCAGAAAGGCCGTTTAATCAAGCCATTAAAGCCGTTGATGCCATTTATTATGATCTCGAAGCCATGCTCAGTGACGGCAATACGCACTTAATAGTTGGTGAAATAGGCAATCAGATTGTGGCAACAGGCTACGCACAAATCCGCCAGTCAAAAGCGCAATTAGTTCACGAACAACATGGTTATTTGGGCTTTATGCTGGTTTTGCCAGAATACCGTGGGCAGGGATTGAATCAGCAAGTTATGGAGCACCTTATCGAGTGGTGTAAGGCGCGCGATATTAATGACTTTTATTTAGACGTATACAGTAGCAATCAAGCGGCTATTCGGGCCTATGAAAAAGCAGGATTTACGCCCTGCCTTCTGGAAATGAAGTTGCATTTATAGCATGTTTGAATGCATTACTAAGCTTGATTAAAGGTATAAATATTTCGCTCAGCAACCGAACCATTCATGGTGGTGGTGTAATTAGCAACCAGCGTAAAGCCATGGCTGCTGAATAAGTGGTTTACGGCCAAGGCATCTACGCGGCAACGGCTGTGAATGGGCTCATTGGCTGCACTTAGCGTGTCTGTAAGTAACTGCTTACCAACCCCTTTACCCCTTACATTTGGGTCAACCATAAAATTAGAAATATACAGCCCTTGGTTAAGCGCAAAGCGCGTTCTGTCTTTAAAGTGGGCTATCGGAACCAGTGACAAGCTGCCAATTAATTTGCCCTCGGCATCAAAAACAACTCGTACCTGGCCTTCTGTTATCTCTTTTTCCATGAGCGATACAATCTCATCACGATCAATGTTTTCATTTCTGGGTGGGGCGGAAAAAGTCTCAATATACAAATCGGTAAGCTTAGTAACAATGTCTGCATTGGGCGTGGTAATAATTTCAATCATAATGGTGTGTTACCTTTGCTGATAGGGTGTTGAAAGCTTAATAATAAGTGCTCGATATTGCGTTTAAACAACTCACTGGCATGCTCCGTTAACACGGTATTTTTAGCAATGGCATGGCCTAAATACAAATTATAAATCTCATAAGCCGCGCACTGTGAGTCGAGTTCGTTGTGAAAGGCACCAGAAGCGACTCCGGCCTCTATTTTGTGTTTAATGTAGCTAAATAGGCGATTATGTTGTTCAGTCACTTTGGTATAAATGGGGCTGTCGACATAGCCGTTAAATTCAACTAAGGCTTTAATAAATGGACAGGTTAAGTGCGGTTGATTAAATAACTCTCGGGTCCAATCGGCCCAAATAGAAAACAGTTGCTTAAGTTGTATTAATGGGTCGGCATGACGAGATGGCGCTACCACATGCTCCATAAACTGAGCTTCACAATAGTCTAAAATGGCCAGCTGCATGTCTTCTTTATTGTCAAAGTGTGAAATTAAGCCCGTTCGCGACAAGCCACAGAGCTTGGCCATAGAGCCAATGGTCACTTCGATTAAGCCATATTGACTACTAAAGCGCATGCCTTGCTCTAAAATAGCTTGTCGAGTTCTCTCACCTTTATTCATCGTTAAGTGGTTAATCTTGCTGTGATATCTTTAATTACCCCAGTATCGCCTAAAATACGACGATGGCCAAGACCTGAGGTTTGGATCAGCCGTTCTGGCGCGTGATTCACCAAAGGCTGTAAGTGCTCAAAAGGAGCAAAGCGGTCATCGGTGTCGTGAATAAAAAGCGGAGCAAACTGCTGACAAGCCTGATGAAAGCGATCGCGGATTAAGTGCCAGTGTGTACCATGTTGAGCGGTAATACGATGCAATACCTGATGCAGCATTTTGTCGGAAATACCGGCGCGAGTAACACGTTCAAACATCAATTCAAAAAACTGTACTGGGGTGGCAATGTTAATCACAGTACGTTGCGCCAACCGATAGTCTGGCAGATTCATCATCGCCACCGCTCCCATTGAGTGGCCAATTAAAGCGCTAATATCGTGGCGCTCAGACTCAAGCTTTTCAATTAAGGTATCGAGCGCTTCAATAAAGGCCAGCAAATGCGCCTGTTTGCCGCAAGAGCGGCCATGGCCAACGTGATCTAACGCAACCACGCAGTAGCCAGAAGCCACTAATTCAGGAATTAGATGGTCAAAACAACTGCTGTTGTCGGCCCAACCATGACTTAAAATGACCGTTTTGCTCCCCAAGCCAAAGACATTGGCATGCACTCGCCCAAGCGAGGTCAGAATATTAATCTCGTTATTGGGTTTTTTATTGCTGAATTGATAATCGCGTTTACCATGTGGGCTCATTAGCAACACCTGACCCAGCCGAGCCGTTACCCAAGGCGCTACAGTGCATAACCCCGCTGTGGCACCGCGACTTATGCGGGTGAGTAGGCTCCCCTGTTTACTCGTAAAATAACTGAACTTCATCCTTAACCTCGATATAAAAAAGAACACTTGTACTTTTATTAAAATAGTACGTTTGTACTTTTTTGTAAAGGGCAGATCGTGTTTATGTGCAGAGGCTAGTTTTGAAAGCAACTCGCTTTGTCTAAATAGAAACGTATTAAAAAACACTTCATGTGACTGTTATAGAAACATTTTGTACGTTCGGCCACATATACTTGTAATCATAAATTTGAGTGGTTATGGTGAATTAGTACACACCTCAAAAGACCAAGGAAGCGAGGATTATGGATGATTTAAGCTCAAAAAACTTAAATAGCCAATTACTTTTCAAGTACTGGGGTAAAGCTAGAAAGCCACTCGAAATTGATTACTGTATGAGTGGGATGAATGACGAGTCATTACAAGACATCGTTGAACGCTACCCAAGCGTTAAGTCTGTCGAACACCTCAAAGCACTTGCAAGCAAAAAAGGGTGGCAAATCGTCAGGCAGGGCGAAACTTTTCACCGCTATCACCTGCTTGTGTTTCATAGCCTGGATGTGGCGGCGGTTTCACTGACTTATCTGGATTTAAATAAGCAATTTACACAAGACTTGGCCGAGTTTCTGGACTTATCCATTCCACAACTCAGGTCATTGGTAGGTTTCTTTGTTGCGATTCACGACTTGGGTAAATTTGCTTCAGCATTTCAAAATTTAGCAGAATTTAGTGACAGCAATTTAAGCCAGAAAAAGTCGAGAGAACCTTATTCTGCAAAAGATGCCCGACATGATGGGTTAGGCCATCATTTTTGGAAAACCTGCGCCAAGCAAATTGAAGGTGCGGCGGATGAAGTAACACAGGCTTTTAAAAAAATAGATTCGGTGCGAGTCATGCTGAATTGTGTTTTTGGTCATCACGGTGAGCCGGTTGTGGCCCACAAATTTGGTAGCAGAATCGAAGACTATTGTGTCGATGAAAACTACCAAGCTTGTGGAGAGTTCATAGCGTATTGCCTTAAGCTATTTGCTAATGATCTGCCAACGGAAAAGTTTTCGGATAGAGTGTGGCGCGATCACCTAAGGTATGCCAGTTGGCACCTTGCAGGTTTGTGTACTCTTGCTGACTGGTTAGGCTCGGATACTCAGTATTTTGCATATCATGCTGAGCCGGTGGACTTACAAACGTATTGGCTCGAAGCCGTAAAGCAGGCACATAAAGCCCTTACAACCAGACAGTTGACCTGTCAGGTAGAGGTCTTCCCTTATGAGTCAACCGCAAAGCATTTTGGCTTTAGTACACCTACACCATTGCAGTCGTTTGCTGAGCAAGTGCCTGTCGGCTCTTCACCACAATTGTTTATTCTGGAAGATGTAACGGGTGCAGGCAAAACCGAGGCGGCGCTAATCTTATTGCATCGTTTAATGCAGGCGAAGGCTGCGGATGGCTTTTACTTTGGTTTACCGACTATGGCTACCTCCAGTGCCATGTACCATCGTATCGCACAGCATTATGGACAAATGATGTCCGTTGATGGCAAAAGAGCTAGCCTGGTATTAGCACACGGCGCGAGTATGATGGAGGATGCATATCAGGAGTCACTGGTTACAGAGCAACTCCCCGATCTTGAATATGGTAAAGCTGATGAAACAGCAAGTCAGGCATGCCATATCTGGTACGCAGACTCTAAAAAGAAGGCGCTGCTTGCTCATGCTGGCGTTGGCACGGTTGATCAGCCTTTGCTATCGGTTTTAGCCTCCAAACACAGCACGCTACGTTTTCATGGTTTGTTTCGTAAGATTCTAGTGCTTGATGAGGTACATGCCGCAGATCAATATATGTTCACTTTGCTAGAAGATCTTTTACGTATTCATTTACGGTTTGGCGGCAGTGTTATCCTGCTTACTGCGACCTTGCCGCTGGAAAGACGCAACAGGCTTTGCCAGATCTGGCAAGAAGAGCTGGGTCTTGAATCTCCCGAGTACACTAAAAAAACAGGCTTTCCGCTCGCAACCTGGGTCAATGAGCAAGGAAAATTAAATGAGCAACCAGTGGAAAGCTTACCCAGAAATCACAAATCCGTGCAGGTTGAGTTTATCCACTGTGAGCAGGCCTGTATTGAAGAGGTGCTGATGAGAGCATCACGCGGCGAGGCTGTGGTTTGGGTGCGTAATACGGTCGCGGATGCGCAGCAAGCATATACTTTACTCTCAGAGCGTTACCCGCAAACACATATCACTTTGTTCCATAGTCGCTTTACTTTATACGACAGAAAACAAAAGGAAAAAGAGGTGCTTGGCAGACTGGGTAAGCAAAGCACAACACAGCAAAGACTGAGACAAATATTGATTTCAACTCAGGTGTTTCAAGAATCAATTGATGCGGACTGTGATTTTATGCTCAGTGATATTTGTCCCATTGACGATTTAATACAGCGTGCTGGGCGACTTAAACGCCATATCCGTGATGAACACGGCAATTACCAATCTGCGTTGTCAGAAGATAAACGCCCTCCAGCTGTATTAAAAGTATTTTGCCCTGAGTGGCAAGGCGAGCCAGAAAAAGACTGGTTACACAAAAGCCACCCCGGTACGGCCGCCGTTTACCGGAGCCCGGCCATTATATGGCTTACGCAAAAAGTGCTAAGAGAGAAAGGTGGGTTGTATTTACCGGAAGATGCACGCCATTTGATCGAAAGCGTTTACAGTCAGGCTGCGCTAAACACCAGACCAGTAGATCTGGATTGTTATCACAGCGAGTATCAGGCGCAAACTCAAACGATGGAAAATCAGGCTACGCTTCAGAAATTGGATTGGCAAAAAGGCTACTGCCGACAGGCGGGTAATGTGTGGATGGGGGAAGAGCTGGAGATAAGCACCCGATACAGTGACAGAGTCAGTATTCAGGTGGTGGTATTAAAGTTGAACCAAGCTGGAGATATGACCTTTTATGCTGAAGGTTGCGCTGAAAAACACCTGCTACAGCATAGTGAAATACGCGTTGATCAAAAGCGCATAGCTGAAAAGCTGAGCCCAATTCCAAATGAATACAGTGAGCAACTGGAGAGGTTGCAGGAGCGCTATCCTTCACTTAAATACAAGCAATGCTGGTTGCAAGGAAGTGATGAACGATTTTTATATGATGCATTTAAAGGGCTAACAGAGGTTGGTGAATAGCCTATTTCAGGGGCTTGCCCCCTTTCAATCAGGGAAAAAGGTATGAATAATTTAGTACAGGACCCTTGGCTATATTATCGGTTCAGGGATAACTCTATCAGGCAATTGCCTTTGTCGGCGATAGCAAACTCCGATGTGGTTGACTTTGCTTTGCCACGCGCCGATTTTTACGGAGCAGCATATCAGTTTGCCATTGGTTTATTGCAAACCTGCTGCTCTCCCGAGGAAGGAGAAGACTGGTACAACTGGTATGAATCACCTCCTTCAGAGCGGGCGCTGTCAGAGTCGTTTAGTAAAGTGGCACATGCATTTAATTTGTTTGGTGATGGCCCGCTGTTTATGCAGGACTTAGAACCGTTACAAAGCGCTGGCACTCAGAGCGTCAACACCTTGTTGATCGAAACGCCGGGTGACAACACACTTAAAAATAATGTAGATCATTTCATAAAACGTGGTCAGGTTGAAGCGATGAGCCCAGAAATGGCGGCGCTTGCATTATTCACCTTGCAAATTAATGCACCAGCGGGGGGAGTTGGCTACAGAACGGGTTTACGCGGTGGTGGACCATTGACGACCTTGATACTACCCAATGAAGAGTCGGCCAGTTTGTGGCATAAACTGTGGTTGAATGTTTGTATTGCGCCGCAGGTGAATGATGCGCAACTGCACAGTGGCCAAATTTTTCCCTGGCTTACAGATACCAAAGTCAGCAAAGAGAAAGGGACCGAAGTGCTTTTTAAAGATGCACACTTTCTCACGCATTTCTGGGCAATGCCAAGGCGCATACGGTTACAGCCTGAGGAGTCAGCAGGCAGTTGCTCACTGACTGGCCATCAATGTAAGGTGTTGGTTAAGTCTTTTGCCACCACGAACTATGGCAACAACTATGCAGGGAGTTGGTGGCATCCGCTTACGCATTATCGCAGTAACCCTAAAAAACCACATGAGGATAATCTCTCCAGTAAAGGGCAGCCTGGTGGCATTCAGTATAAGCAATGGCACGCCTTGTGTTTCGCTAATGAGAGCGAAGGTAATCATCCAGCCAAAGTGATAGACGAGTTTTACGATATCAAAATGGACTATTTTGACCAGCAACCCAGGCTCTGGGCATTTGGTTTTGATATGGACAATATGAAAGCCAGAGGCTGGTATGACAGCCAGTTTCCGGTGCTTTTACTGGAGGAAACTAAGCGTGCAAGCGTGATACACGACCTTAATCAGGCCATTCAGATTGCCATGGAATTTAGCAGCATGATGCGTACCTTAATTAAAGAAGCGCTGTTCGACAGGCCAAAAGATGTAAAGGCTGATCTGGCCCAGCATACGCTGAGTTACTGGCAGCGCAGCGAGCGCGACTTTTTTATTGTAGCCCAGGCCATTTGCGTTGAAGGGGAGCTGCGAAGTGAAGATGCAAAACGCTGGTTTTATCGGGCTCTCAATACCGCGTTAGATATTTTTGACGAGGTGGTATTGAGCACTTCCATGGATAACAAAGCGATTGCCAGAAAAGTGGCAGCAAGACAGAAGCTGACTGCCTGGTTACATGGGAAGAAAGTAAGTAAAGACTTTAAACGGCGTTACAACCTAAAGACACAAGACAAGGAGGCACAAGCCAATGAAGCTTAATTACAAACCAAAAAGTCAGTTGTTTAATACAGTTAGTTGGGATGCATTTCATACAGTTTTTCGCTGGTGGATCGCGATGTCGGATGACGAGGCAACTCAGGCTGAGTTAAGCATCAGACCTGCACCAACAGTATTTCGTGCCCAGCTTAAACGTGCTTCCAGATTGGACGATGTTTATCTCACTCAAGGCTTTTCAAAATTGTGGCAGGCGTTACCTGTCGAGATACATGACAGCAATAAACACTGGCTGATGCCTTGTTTTGCTGTAATAGCCAAAAGCCTCAGTACGGTGCGGAGCCATCATGAGCGTGGCACCTTTGCCAGAGACTTAGGGCATGTGGAAGAGGGGGCAGACAAGCCCGTTGTCAGTGAGTTGCGATTTCAGAATCTTCAGGCTGCGAAAAATGAGCAGGAATTTGTCACGCAACTGTGCCGTCTACTGGCTCAGCTGAACAATAAAACAAACATTCTAAGTCTGGCAGACGACATCGCCTGCTGGTTTGAAGAACACAATTATCAGGCGCCCAGACGGGCAGACAAGCGGATCGCCGTACGTTGGGCGATGGACTATTACAAAGATGTAGCGAACAAGGCATAAATAAGGAAAATACCATGAGCAAATTTATTCAGATCCACACTCTTACTTCATATGCACCTGCAAATCTGAACAGGGAAGAAACTGGCAGACCGAAAACGGCCAAGTTTGGTGGTTTCGAGCGCCTGAGAGTCAGCTCGCAAAGTTCAAAGCGCAATTGGCGGGTGAGTGACGTATTTCAAACGAGCTTAGCAGATCACATTGGTACCCGAACTAAAAAGTTGGGCGTTGAGGTTTTTAACTACCTAACCGAAAAAGAAGTAAAAGAGAAAGACGCCAAAGCTTGGGCAATTGAGATCGCGGGAGTTTTTGGCAAAGGTAAAAAAGACGCGCTGGAGATTGAGCAGCTGGCGCACATTAGCCCCAGTGAAAAAGCAGCGGTATTTGCATTGGCAGATCAGCTAGCAGCAGAAAATCGCGGACCGCAAAAAGACGAGTTGCAACTACTAAAAGCAGAAAACCAGGCTGCAGATATTGCCTTGTTCGGCCGCATGCTGGCATCGAGCCCAGAGTTTAACGTTGAAGCGGCGTGTCAGGTTGCGCATGCTATCAGTGTTGAAAATGTCACCGTAGAAAGTGACTACTTTACCGCGGTGGACGACCTCAACGCAGGAAAAGGAGATCAAGGTGCTGCGCATATTGGTGACAGCGGTTTTGCTTCAGCGGTCCTGTACAATTATATCTGCATTGATAAAGAGCAGCTGGTAGACAACCTTTCTGGTGACTTAGAGCTTGCCAACAAAGCCATCGCCTCATTGCTGGAGTGTATCGCGAAAATCTCGCCAAAAGGCAAACAAAATAGTTTTGCATCTCATGCTTATGCCTCTTACATTCTGGTAGAAAAAGGGGAGCAGCAGCCGCGCTCACTAGCAAGTGCCTTTGTCAGCCCTGTAAAGGCCCTTGACGAGAGTGAGAGCGTGACGCAAATCGCAGTTCAGCGTTTAGAAAACCAAATCAAGAACTTTGATTCTGTTTATGAACCTTGTGCAGATAGTCGTCAGTCTATCAATGTATTGACCGGTGAAGGCAACTTTAAGTCTTTGCAGGCTTTTGCTGCTGATTAATGAGGTCTCTATGAAAACCAGTAATTATTTGGTGATCAGACTATACGGGCCCTTATCCAGTTGGGGAGACGCGGCCGTGGGCGGCGACCGGCCCACCCATATTCGCCCAACACGAGGTGCGTTGCTTGGTTTGGTTGCTGCTGCGCTTGGCATCAAGCGTGAAGATAAGGCGGATTTAAATGCGTTAAACGAAGCGTTAAGCTGCCATGTTAAACAGTACAATGCGGGCAGCTTGCTCAGGGACTTTCATACAGCACAAGTACCGAGTGAAGATAAAAAAGTACGGCTATACACGCGGCGTGACGAACTGTTCAAGTCGAAAAAGATAAACACCGTACTGTCAAACCGCGATTACCGGGAAAGCGGACTATGGGTTGTTGCGCTAGAATCGAGCTCTTCAACGTACTCGTTAGAGGTGATCCGTGATGCATTGCTACGGCCTAAATATATGTTGTACTTGGGACGTAAATCTTGCCCATTAGCAGCACCGTTGTGCCCGACCTTGGTTGAAAACGTATCGCTAAAAGCAGCATTAGATCACGAATACCCGCCAATATTAGGTACCGAGCAGGCCGATTCAATTTGGCTTAAACCGGATAAAACCGTGAGTTACTACTGGCAGGGTGACAGAGCAGATCTCATCGCTGAGCAGACTGAGCGAGTTCATACCCAGACTGTACGGGATAATCCGATAGATAGGAAAGAATGGCTGTTTGACTTGCGCACTGAGCATCAGCTGGTGGTTGAATAT
Source organism: Pseudoalteromonas 'SMAR' (assembly GCF_048515945.1). Taxonomy (NCBI): domain Bacteria; kingdom Pseudomonadati; phylum Pseudomonadota; class Gammaproteobacteria; order Alteromonadales; family Pseudoalteromonadaceae; genus Pseudoalteromonas; species Pseudoalteromonas 'SMAR'. Next base: position 29,226 of record NZ_JBLWMW010000001.1, on the reverse strand, counting down.
CAAAGGTAAGGAGGAGCCAGTGTTTTTAAGTCAGATAAAGTTATTGGGCAATGCCATGGCCAGAGAGGAGCGTCAAAAACTCGCTGTGAATGGTTGCTACGCCAGCCACCAGTTACTCTGGAAGCTGTTTGCCGGTGAACAAAAACGCGGTTTTTTATATTGTACCGTCAATGACGCGCTCGATCAGTTTATGGTGCTCTCGGCACAGGAGCCGAAAAACTATAATGAGATATTTGCTATCCAAACCAAGCGATTCAACCCTTTACTACATCAGGGGCAAAAGCTCGGCTATCAAATTACGCTTAATCCGACGGTATGCAAAAACAACCGCCGCCATGATGTAGTAATGAACACACAGCAAAGTTTATTGCTAAGCGAGCTTACAAAGTTAGGGGTTGCTCCTCAAGTGAGCAAAAAATCTCGGCTTAAAAGCCAATTGTTGGATTTTGCTGATGATGGTGTTGTTGCTAATTGGAAAGCGGAATTACAACTTTCCGAGCAAATAGCACGTAGCGAGTTGCTGGAAATGTGGTTAAGGTTTAAAACTGATTTAGTGTTGCGCCAGTGGTGGAGTGAGCGGTTGTTGAGCCTGGGTGCCAGAGCTGAGTTAGCTGATTGCGATATCTATGCTTATCAGCAGCACCAGGTTGCAAAAGGGAAAAACCAGATCCGCTTTTCTACCGTCGAAATAACCGGTCAGCTTGAAGTGACAGATCCCGAAAAGTTTACTGAGGCATTATTCAACGGCATCGGCCGTTCCAAAGCTTTTGGCTGCGGGCTGATGTTGATTAAACCGTTGTAACCAAATTTGTAAGGCGGGCGACTCGCCTTTTTTTTAGCTAATTTTTTACTTAATTTAGGAGTGCAGGGAATGGCATTTCTTCCTTTAAAGCCTATTCCAATCAAAGATCGTAATTCCATGATTTTTATTGGTATGGGCCGTATTGATGTGCGCGACGGCGCGTTTGCTGTGATTGATGAAGTAAACGGTGAGCGGATGCTCATTCCGGTGGGCTCTGTGGTGTGCATTATGCTGGAACCGGGTACCCGGGTGAGCCATGCGGCGGTCAAGTTGGCTGCAACCACGGGCACGTTGCTTATCTGGGTGGGAGAAGCGGGAGTCAGGCTTTACTCTGCGGGTCAGCCCGGTGGTGCGCGCTCCGATAAATTGCTCTATCAGGCCAAGTTGGCGTTGGATGAAAACCTGCGCCTTAAAGTCGTGCGCAAAATGTTTGAGCTACGCTTTGGCGAACCAGCACCGGAGCGGCGCTCGGTTGATCAGCTTCGGGGCATTGAAGGCACGCGTGTACGCAAAACCTATGAGCTGCTTGCCAAACAGTATCAGGTCTGCTGGCAGGGACGACGTTACGACCCTAAAGATTGGGCGAAAGGCGATGTGATTAATCAGTGTATCAGCGCCGCTACGTCTTGCTTGTATGGCGTTACCGAAGCCGCTGTGCTGGCCGCGGGCTATGCCCCGGCTATTGGCTTTTTGCATACCGGCAAACCGTTGTCGTTTGTGTATGATATTGCAGACATTATAAAGTTCGATACTGTGGTGCCAGTGGCGTTTAAAACTGCCAAACGGCGGCCGCAATCTCCCGATCGGGAAGTACGCATTGCCTGCCGCGAAGCGTTCCGAAAAGACAAGGTATTACCACGCCTTATCCCGCTGATTGAAGAAGTATTGGCTGCAGGAGAGGTAACACCGCCCGAACCCTATACCGATGCACAACCGCCCGCCATCCCGGAACCTGAATCCATTGGCGACGAAGGCCATCGCAGCGGAGGCCCTCTATGAGTATGTGCATGGTTGTCACTGAGGCAGTACCGCCAAGATTAAGAGGCCGCCTGGCAGTATGGCTGCTGGAGATCCGTGCGGGTGTGTACGTGGGTGATGTAAGTAAACGCATTCGCGAAATGATCTGGTTTCAGGTCAGTGAGCTGGCGGAAGGCGGCAATGCCGTTATGGCCTGGGCGACCAACACCGAGTCGGGTTTTGATTTTATCACCTATGGTGAAAATGCTCGAATGCCCGTCGATTTTCAGGGGCTGAGACTGGTGAAGTACACGCCAAGAGCAGATGACAATCCGGGAGCGGATTAACGAATTATTCCCGTCACTCTATCTGTGACTAATTGCTCTTTAACAAGTTGAATATTGAGATTTAAAGGCTCAAAAAATAGATATGTTTGTACCCATTATTTTCGGTAGATTTTGAAATGTGTTTTTTCTTTATTAAAAACAAGTATATAATTTTAGAGTGTTCCCCGCAGGCGCGGGGCTGAACCTGTTTTTCGCGCTGTGCGATGGTGTCGTGTAGCGTGTTCCCCGCAGGCGCGGGGCTGAACCGCTGAGTGTCGAGCTTAAAATTGATAAATATTTGTGTTCCCCGCAGGCGCGGGGCTGAACCGTGTTCGGCCATTTTTTTGCGAGCCTTTGCATAGTGTTCCCCGCAGGCGCGGGGCTGAACCGCGAATGACAGCGAAAACTAAAAACCAACTAATGTGTTCCCCGCAGGCGCGGGGCTGAACCGCGAGTTATCCACCTCCCATTGCTGCGAGTTGTGTGTTCCCCGCAGGCGCGGGGCTGAACCGATAGTAGAGGGGTTGAATAATGAGCTATAAATGTGTTCCCCGCAGGCGCGGGGCTGAACCGGGCTTTTATCGCATCCGTTCAGGCTGAGGTCGGTGTTCCCCGCAGGCGCGGGGCTGAACCGGTGATGACTATGCAAAACACTCTGATAAATGAGTGTTCCCCGCAGGCGCGGGGCTGAACCGGCAGCGCGGTGAGCAATACGATTCAAGTGGTAGTGTTCCCCGCAGGCGCGGGGCTGAACCGCTTTTTATACAACCAATACACCGCAAACAAGGTGTGTTCCCCGCAGGCGCGGGGCTGAACCGCAAATCACGGCAAAAGACCACGACGACACAGCGGTGTTCCCCGCAGGCGCGGGGCTGAACCGCAGTTTAGTGCCTGCTGTGCTTCTAGTAGTGTTGTGTTCCCCGCAGGCGCGGGGCTGAACCGT